>JAKAVX010000474.1 GCA_021827465.1 Deltaproteobacteria bacterium
AAAGCGCGGATTGCCATCGATATAGTCGAGCTCTTCGCGCGGCATCAGCGGCGCAAGTCCGCTTCCGACCACCAGGCCCGGGAACAGCTTCTTGTACTTTCCGGTCAACACGCCGTCGCGCACGAGCTGCGCGGTGTGCAGCGGAATGATCTCGGTCTGCATTCCAAGATCCTGATGATTATGCAGATGCGGCATCAGTGCGCCGGACATCGAGCCTACGCCAACCTGGATCGTCGCGCGGTCGGGAATCAGCTCGTGGGCTACCATCCCGCACGCCGAGTCGATAATCTTCCGCTCCTCGGCCGACGGAACCGGCAGCGCGATCTCCGGCAGTTCGACGGTGCGCTCGACGAAATAGTCAATCTCGGAGATATGCAGTTGATTGTCGCCGCCGATCCGGATGAAGTTTTCGTCGATCTCGGCGATTACCAACTTCGCGTTGCGCGCAAGAAGCTTCGACATGATATTAACTTCGCCGAAGTTGACGAAGCCGTTTGCGTCAGGCGGCGCGACGGTCAGGATATATACATTGAAGTCATCGAGCGCGGGCGGCAGATGCCCTTCGCGGTAATACTGAATCGGCGTAAAGTCGGCGAGTCCCCGCGTGTATAGTTCGCGATCGTAGTGCGAGACGAAAAATGATTGAAGTTTGAAGCGTTCACCGAGTCCGGGCAGGTTCCAGTCGTGCACGGCCGCGCCGTGATTGACTACCACGTCTTCGATTTCCATCAGCCGCGCCGAAACCGCGGCGCACATCATGAACGGCGTCGCTTGCGCAATCGACATGCAGACGCGGTCGCCGGACTTGAGCCGCGCGGCCGCATCCTCGGCGCTCACGAAGCGGCCGCCCAGCATCGCGCGCCAATCGCCGCCGCGGTTCATCGTCGCTGCGGAGGCCATCACGCTGCCTGCGCGGACAGGCTCGGGTCGATTCCGATCTCGCGCAGCATCGCCGAGGTGCGCTCGTTGAGCAGTCCAACCTTGCGCAGGTTGGTAACTACCGTCGTATGCATCTCGCGTTTGAACAGCTTGCGAAACATCGCGTAGTCGCGCCCGCGCGCGACTTCCTTGCGCGCGCGCTTGACCGATGCGATCTCAGCCGCGCTCATCCCGACGGCCTCGTACGCCTCGGCCGGAAACTGGCCCGTCAGTACGAGCTGAATCGCCTCGCGCGTGAACTCCTCGAGCTCGCGCATGTCGCCCGCGTTGAGGCTGGCGATAGCCTCGGGCAGGCTCAGCACCGAGAAGCCCATGTGACGCGATTCGTCAGCGAGGATACGCTTGCAGATTTCCCGCAGCAGAGGATCCTTTGCGGTTTCGGCGAGCATCCGGAACAGCGCGACCGCGAACGTCTCCGCCAATAACTGCAGTCCGACCGTCTTCACGAACCACTTGCCGTGGCCGAGTATGTAGTCGAAGAGCGTCTTGATGTTGCCGGTGATCGGATAGATGCGTCCGCCGCATTTCTCGAGCAGGTAACGGCTCAGCACTTCGGCGTGGCGCGCCTCGTCCACCACTTGGGTCGCCTGGAAGAACTTGGCGTCGTTCGACGGCACCATATCGACCAACTGGCTGCAAGCGAGCATCGCGCCTTCCTCGCCGTGCAGGAGTTGCGAAAGCCGCCACGACGAGAACTCGAGGTTGAGCCGCGCCAGATCTTTGCGGGCAAGCCGCGCGAGGGCCTCGGTGCCGTAGCCATCGATCAGCTCGTCGGCGAAGATTCCCGCCTCGTAGTCCACCGGCGCGGTCCAATCGATATCACGCGCCGCGTTCCACTGATCGCGCTTGGCGTTCTCGTAGAGCCGACGCAAGTCGGGCGCGTCGCACGCGTACGATCGCTGGAAGACGGTTTCCAGATTGGTTGAAATTCGCTCGGCGGTTGCGTTCATCGTCCGGCACCTCGGGCGCGAAGTTGGCTGCCGCCGACCCTAGCAGATTTGGACTGGATGCGAAAAGCCGCGGGGCGCGCCCGGATGCCGTCATTCCCGATGGGTTCGTTTGAATGCCGCGCCGCATTCGACGCGGAGAGTAATGCGCCGGATTGCTCGGGAATTCGGGTTTGGCGATGGGTTCGGAGAGTAGATTTGGTACCGTGAATTTCGAGGATTCCGGGAATACCCACTCCGGTCCGGTAGCTATCAAACCGCTGTTTGATTTGCCGAACTGAGACGCCTTTCAGGACTGCGACGCAGTATATTTGCGGCGTCTCCACGGAAACAATTATATACGAAGATACTCGGTTGTGAAAGACCCGACTCATTTACATAGCTGCTATTCGGGAAAATCCCTTGCCTGGATTGCATGATCTGACTGCTCCCGCCGATGGCGCACCGGACGGTATAACTATCTTTCAGTCGATCGTCGCGATTAATACCGGGAGCGCAGGCGGACCAAGCGCGACCGACTTGTTTAATCCGGCGGATAGAGGAGCGAATGCCGGTCTATCACGGTCCCGGCAATTTGATGATCTCCGGCGGCGCCTCCGCTCATCCGCAAGGCGGATACATCTTTCAATCAACACGATGACCAGGGATCGCTATTTGCCTGATCGGCTATCGTTTTGGATCGACGGCAATTAGGGACACGCGATACTCTGATAGCCAATCGTGAAGCGGATACTCGTCAGATCGGAACGTCATCGCGATGCCCGTGAGACCGGCGAGCCGCGCGACGGAGTTGTTAATGGCGCGCCGCGCGCGCGCACGGTGACGCCACGGAATGTTGTCAGTACCACCGGGTATTGCGCGGCGAACTTTTTGCGGACGGCGCCGCGGCTCAACTCCGAGACTGCGGCAAGCTGCGGTCCGTCAGCATTAGCGCCAGAACGAGCATGGGTCAGCGCCACCACGCGCCAACGTTGGTCTGCGGGAAGATAGTAGCTGAGAAGGTAAACTTCATTGTCAACCGGCACGACACCGATAGTGCCGCCCGCGCCGGCGCGCGCAAGCGCGAAGGCTGCTGCCTCGCGCCATTGCCCGTCGCGCGGGTGGCGAAAATATGAATGCACCCACACGACCATCAACAGCGTCACCAGCACTATCAGCGCGCCCCGCAAGGCTTGTCGCCGGACGGCTTCGAGACCCCAGGCGGTCGCGATGAAGAACGGCACAAAACAGGACACCATGTACCGCGTCACCAACATCGGCATTACCGCGTATGACCCGGCCAACAGCACGGTCGGCGGCAGCCACATCCAGAGCATCGCGAAGGCGACCGCGCGGGCGTGGCTGCGGTACTCGTGTACGACGCCGTACGCCGCCAGCGCCGCCAGCAACGGAAAGACCCAGCTTCCATTGGCGCTCTCAAAGGTGGCCAGCGGTTCCCATCGCCCCGGCATCGCGATCCATGCGAACATCCCGCGCTGTTCGCCGCGGATCGAACTCTGAAACGCGCCGACAAACGGCGCGAGCACCGCAAGTCCGATCGCGAGAGCGGCGAGGCGGCGCCAATCGATTAGGTCGTGCGACCTTGCGCCCGCGCGCCAGTCCCAGGCAGCCTCGCCGACGAGCCACACGCCCTCGACC
>JAKAVX010000475.1 GCA_021827465.1 Deltaproteobacteria bacterium
CCGCGGCATCGAGAACGGACGGGACATCCGCCTCTTCAACGACGACGGGACGATAGTCATACAGGCGCGCGTGACGCCGGCGGTACGGCCGGGCCAGGTGGTCTTGTATACGGGATTCGAGTCGTATCTGCACCCGGGGTGGAAAGACTTACCGCACCTGGAAACCGGGATGGTCAAATGGTTGATGCTCGCCGGTGGTTACGGCCACCTGCGCTATCGCCCGTTGTTGTGGCAGCCTGTCCCGGTCGACCGCGGTGTGCGCGTCGACATGGAGAAAGCGACCTGAGCACCAAAGTCAAGAAAATAATTCGAAGCTTGCGTATGGAGACGGTTTCGTTGACTTGAGGGAAAATTTATCCAGAACGCGTTTGCCTGCGGCATCGTATGCGTAAACAAGGTCAAGCGATTGATACCGCGACTCCAGTGTATGTACTCGTGTGAAAGTCTGGTGATCTTCCGGACCGAGGTTAACTCGCGCAGCAGGGGCGTTTGTCGGGCTTTCCGGGAGGGTCGAACATTCCTTCGCGACATAACCCGGTGTTATATAATCGGGATTGCCGGTTCGCGCGCTTGCCGTTGAATTTGCCGGAGCGGGAGTCCGGACTCACAATCGGCGACAACCAGCCGTACTTCGTCAGCGACGAAACTGACTACACAATCCCGCGTCACGGAGAAAAGCGAGGTCTGCCGAATGTCGAGATCGAAATCCGCCGGGACCTGCTGCTCGACGCGACTAGGCAGAGGCAATGGGCGATGCGCATCACGCGCGTGCTGCAACACCCCGAACGAGCTTTCTACGGAGCCGCCAAGTGAATGGCCCAACTGACCGCGCGCTGGGCCATCCGCTCAGCCGCGAAATCGAGATCGAACCGGCCCACACCGCCTTGTTGCTCGTGGATGTGCAGAACTACAACTGCACTTGGGAAGGCGGTGAATACGCACACTTGGAGCCGGCCCAAAAGGAGGAGCGCTACGGCTACTTTTTCCGCACCCTTAGGGATCGTGCGTCCTCGATCTTGACCTCGCGAGCGAGTGGATTTTTCGAAACGCGATCAATGAACGTGTCATAGTCCTCATCTTTGCGTTTGGTAAGGCTGTCAACGGCAGCGAGCACGCGTTCGTTGAAACCCTCCTTTCTTAGGCACTCAAGGGCGACGTCCGAATCCTCCACGACATCATGAAGCACGGCCACAATTCGCGATTCGTCGGAGGGCATCCGAAGCATCAACCTTAAAGGGTGAAAAATGTAGGGCGCGCCGGCTTTATCTTTCTGGCCGGCATGAGCTCTCACTGCAATTTCGATTGCTCGCTCCAAAGTCGCCATGAGTTCCCCTTCCTCCAAAGCCCTGTCACTCATACCGAGCATCTAAGCAGCTAACTACCACTTGGGCTCCACTTCTCTAATGCTTATCCGACAAGACAACGGTTGTCGCGCACGAGTGGTACTCTTTTTCGAAAATGAAAGCACAAGGAAATGACCGTCTCCGAATCGATTCGGTGCGGCTCGACACTGGCGGCGAAATCGGCATGACGCTCTGCCCCGGTAAGAAGCAGCGGGACGCTATGTCGGGTGACTGGGATCGCGACCTGGCGGACGACCTCGACGTGATTGCCGGATGGGGTGCGTCGGCCGTGGTCAGCGTGATTCTTCCGGAGGAGCTGATGATGTTGGACGTTCATAACATCGGCGAGCAGATAAACGCGCGAGGCATGCAATGGTACCACCTGCCGGTGCCCGACGGCGGGGTTCCCGATCACACGTTCGAACAGTCTTGGGCTTCTGCCGGACTCGAACTACGACGCGCGCTCCGGGGCGGAAGCAAAATCCTCATCCACTGCAAGGGCGGGCTGGGCAGGACCGGGATGCTCGCGGCGCGGCTGCTGGTGGAACTGGGCGAGTCACCGGAGGAGGCGATACGGAGGGTGCGCGACGCACGCCGCGGTACGATTGAAACGCTTGAGCAGGAGCGCCACGTCCTCAGGTGCAGGAAGCTTAGGGGATAGATCGCCCGGACCCTGTGCGCGAATTCTAAAGGAGGAAGTTCCAGTGACGTGCGAAGTTGCGGTGATGAACAAGCTGGGAGTGGCGCTGGCTGCCGACAGCGTGGTGACTCTTGGCGACGGTCCAAAGACCTACCACAATGCCGAGAAGCTGTTTCCGCTCTCGCCGGTCGCACCGGTTGGAATAATGACTTACGGCTCGGCAGAGATGATGGGCCTGCCGTGGGAAACGGTAATCAAGATCTACAGTCAGCAGCTCGGAGCGCGAAGATTCGACCGGCTCGAGCAATATGCCCAGGATTTACTGCGGTTTATCGAGAACGCGGAATCGCTCTTTCCCGAGTCCGCACAGCGCCAATGGTTCCGCTCCCTCGTAAGAGCATACTGGAGCGGGGAATTTCTTGAACCTCTGAAGAAGGAAATCGAGGAGAAACCGCAGTCGCGCAAGCGCGCCAATGACATACTCGACGGGCTCGTAAAGAAAGACCTCGAATGGTGGAAGGATTTCCATACGATCGAGGAGCTCGGGGCCGCATATGGCGACCGTATCCTGGCCGAATACGATTCGATTCTTGCCGATATTGAAAAGGAATTGTTTGGAGCTTACTCGATTTCGAAAGACGTTCTGCGCGGGCTGCGGACCATTGTGCGCCTGATGTACACGCAAAACTGGTTTCACCTTAATGACCTAACCGGAGTGGTGGTCGCCGGGATGGGCGAGTCGGAACCCTTCCCCGTCCTCCAGCATTACCATGTAGGGACTGTGGCGGCGGGGAGGCTCAGGTTCCTCAAGTTCGACGATGCGCGGGTAAGCCGCGAGGATACCTCCTCGGTCGTTCCTCTCGCCCAGCGCAGCATGATCGACCTGTTCTACTGTGGAATTTATCCGGCTCTTCGCGATCGGTTGGGCGAAATAATTCGGGAGTCGATGGCGTCGGCGCTGACCGCCAAAGGGGCAAAGGCTTCGCCGAAGCTACTGAGTCAGGTCGAAAAGGATTTCCAGGAAGCTCTCAAGAAGGAAGTCGATCAGAAGTACACGCAGCCGCTCGTGGCTGCAGTCGCGGCACTGCCTAGGCACGAACTTGCCACGATGGCAGAGGCGTTGGTCAGCCTGACTGCATTCCGGGCGCGCATGTCGATCGAGGAAACGGAGACGGTCGGCGGACCGATCGACGTCGCCGTGATCTCGAAAGGCGAGGGTTTCGTATGGGTAAAGCGCAAAGACCTCGTGAAGCCGCAGGCGACGGTCAATCCACTGTAAAGAAGACAGACTGCAGGGACGCGACAAAGAAGGAATTCTTACGTTCGCGGTATCTAGGCTGCCTCTATGGCTTGGCGGTCGGAGATGCGCTCGGCGCTCCGGTGGAGTTCCTGTCGCTCCAGGATATACAGCGAGAATATGGAAAGGACGGAATCTGCGATTTCGCTTCCTGGGGAAGGTTTCCGGCCGGCAGCTACACCGACGATACCCAGATGTCGCTCGCTACGGCCCTCGGCTGCCTCGGTGCCCTCCAACGA
>JAKAVX010000476.1 GCA_021827465.1 Deltaproteobacteria bacterium
CTCTGGCTCTTTTAGAGATTCTTCGGAGGTTAATTGGCGACGCGAGGCTTCACTCGGCGTTACTAGTGTCTCGCGGCTTTATCAATACGGAGACACGATCACCCTCGCGGAGATACTCCACGACCTCGGGCTTCGACTCGCCCGAGCGAATTCTCTCCAAATCCCGGCTTATTTCTGTCAAGCGCTCCAAAAGCGGGCGTCTCTTCGACTGAGCCGTAACGTCCATCGTCTCTCCCGAAAGAGGATTCCTAGGATTCCCCTCGATACCAAAATTTTATTCCTTAATCCCTTGCAATTCCAGTAGCCGAATCAGCACGAAAATGAACCAGCTAAGGCGGGGGGCGAAGTGCTGATCCGGTTCCTCCTCCTGCAGGAGCCGAGACTGATTGCGACGGATGTTGCGGTCTCCTATGGCGTCACCGCGCAAGGGTTTGATCGCGATTGAGATGAAGCTTCGAACAGACTGCGCGCGATTGCTTCGGAAATATTCGTCGATTCCGGCTGCGATACTCTCAGGGAAATCGCCTTCTCGGCGACACCAAGCTCCCAGGGTGAGCGTATCAACATAGGCCTCAAGACCGCCGGTGCTGAATGCCATCGGCGCGCCCGGGAGTGCCTTCCAACGTCCGGTCTGCTGATCGCGAATTTCGGTGGGGACGGGGAGCGCAAGAGGAGTCAGCGAGTCGTCAGCGCCTGGCGGTGATCCACTCGCCGTGGTCGTCGAAAGAGTGCGCTCCAGAATTAGCACGCCGCGCAAGGCGCGCAAATCGGTCTCTGTGGGCAAAAATCTCAGATTTGCACGCACCTTCTCTCCGTCGTTCCCCGAGAGGTTGATGGCTGGACGAAACAGCATAATGTTGGCCGCATACACAACGTCGGGGGCGGCGGCATCGAACTTCTGAGCTAGGGTGGCGACGCCAAACAGGACGATCCGGATCGCGCCGTCGATAGCTTCAGGCGTCAATTCTTCGGGTGTGGAGTTAACGGTTTCGACCAGTGCGTTACCGCAATCCCAGAAGATTTTCCGAAACGTCGAGAGAAAGTCGGAGGGCGGCAGAGTTCGGATCAGGCGCGAAAGCTCGGCTGAGCGCAAATCAAGGCGTGTCTCTGATTCTTTCCGTTCGGCCTCGGCTGCTCTTTGTCCGAAGAAAAACATGAGGGTTGTCGCGAGAGCGGCGATCCAGAATAGGGCTGCAGGACGTGAAACAGGTCCATTACCGATGACGAAGGGAAATGCCGCTTTTATGTCATCGGCGTAGAGCGAACCTAGTAGGCCCGCGAACAGCCCGAGCAAGGTGACTACCGCTGCATACGCTGAAGTGCGCGGCCCGATGCGTTTGAACAAAGCGTTAAGTTGCCGCAGCACCCCAGATCTTTACCACCTCTCGTCAATCAAGGCACCGCCTCGCACGCCGCTGAGTGAAGTGACTCCCATCGGGAGACCTCGATGTCTTCATTCAGCCTCCGCACATGATCGCGAAACCCTGTAGCAGCCTGATCAGCCGCGCGGGTTCGCCGGTAATGCGTGGCGACTCGCATGCGACTGCCGCAGCGACGGCTGCGCCGGCGGCCGTTGTGATTCTTCGAGGTGTCATAAAAGAACGCGCGGCAGGTGGGACTCGCGCATCGCTTCACGAGTGCACGTTCTCCTCGGCAGAGCAGACCGCCGACTGACTGGGCGAGCGGCACCATCGGCTGATCCGGCTCGCGCAAATCGAGAGCCGTTCCGTCCTCGAGACGTCCCGAGTGGCGCGCGTGCAGGCCGCGAGCGGGACGCTTCTGGATCGTGCCATCGATCGTTTCAATCGATCGACGTGGTGTCGAGGCGGTCAGCTTTTGCTTCTAGAGCGGGCGCGAGGGGTTTGCTTGGGCGAGCGGGCGCGGAGGGCGTTGGGCATTCCGTCGTGGGGTCCCAAGCGGCGTTTCGGTACGCTTTCCCACCATTCGCTCCATGGGAGTTCGTTGCGGCGCTCGGGATGGAGCGGGTAGTAAATCCGGTTGTCACGCTTTGAAGCCTCGCCGCCCACGATCAGCACGGCTTCGCGCTCGCCGTTGTTGATGAAGCAATGGCAAATGCCGGTTCCGGCGGGGAAGGCGGCGAAGTCTCCCGGCTTCATCGCGTGAATATAGCCATCGATCCAAGCATCGACCTCGCCCTCGAGAACGTAAACGAACTCTTCTTCCTTCTCCTCGGCGTGAGGCCATGAGCTTCGCTCGCCCGGCGGCAGACGCAGCAGGTTGACGCCGATTTTGAGAAGACCCGCGGCCCTGCCGATCGACCGTTGGTAGCCGGTGGATTCGATACTGTTCGGGTAACGATGGCGAGTCTCGGGAACCGACTCTGCGTCGATAATGAACGGAGGCCTTTTGTCGCGATTCGTCATGCCTCTCTGTAGCAGAGATTTCAAATAGCAAACAGGCAGAGGGCTTTCGCTGACGGTCGCCGCAAAGGGGACGGGTGATATCGCGCGGACGGCGCCAATCAAGAAGCGATTACCACGTCGTTTTCCAGTAGGCCGGGCAAGGTGCCAAGGCATGTGGCCGTGCGCCGACCGGCGCGACGAATCATGCCACGGCTATCCGGGAGATGAGCCGGAAGACGCTATCGGCGCTGACGCGGAGGGCCGAAACGTTCGGAAGCGTCAATCGGCTCATGGCGCCGACAGCGACAGCGCCGGTTGTCTTCCGCGCTTGAAGTGCGGAATGACATGCTTTTGCATCAGCTCCATGCTGTGAAGCACTTTGCGATGGTCAAGGCCGCCCAGGCGCGTCCAGCACAAGAGCTGGGTCATGCCAAACTGCTTCTCGATCTGGGCGATGCGCTCGATACAGTGATCGCGATCGCCGCAGATGACGGCGCCGGCTTCGAGGAGTTGCTCCCAGGTGATATTCGCCGCGAGATCGCGGGTCTTGGTATAAAGCTCGTAGGTCTTAACCGGTCCCTGGCCCGCCGGCGGCGCGACATACTTGCTGATCGTGCGGTAATACCAGATGACGCGATCGGCGAATTCGCGACGCGCCTGTTCGGTGGTTTCGGCGCAATAGACCATGCACAACGCCGCGATTTCCTTGCTGGCCGGATCGTGACCGCCGCTGCGCAAGGCGTTGCGGTAGGCGTCGAGCAGATCGGTCGCCATCCGTCCCTGAAATCCGAATACGGGAGCGCAGAGGAGATTGAAGCCCCACTTGCCGACCATCGGGAAGGTCGCCTCGCTGAGGCTCGCCACCCATACCGGAGGATGCGGCTTCTGAAGCGGCTTGGGGCGGACCGGCTGATCATCTACGGTGTAGTGGACGCCTTTGAAGTTGACCCGTTCCTGGGTCCACGCCTGAAGAATGATCTCGAGCGCCTCGTTGAACATCCCGCGAGACTCGCTCTGGTCGATTCCGAAGCCCTTGTACTCGCCGGGTTGATAACCGCGTCCCACGCCGAAGTCGACCCGGCCGTCGCTCATCAGATCCAGCATCGCGAAATCCTCGGCGACCCGAATCGGTTGATTGAATGGAAGT
>JAKAVX010000477.1 GCA_021827465.1 Deltaproteobacteria bacterium
TTGGTTGGCTTCGGGCTTGACGCGGGCGCGCTCGGCGGCTTTCTCGGCGGCACGATCCTGACCGGCCAGTTGATGGCGGTCTTCATGGCGAACGCGGGCGCCAACTGGGACAACGCCAAGAAAAAGGTCGAAGACGGCTTCCTCGGCGGCAAGGGCACCGAAATCCACAAGGCTACCGTGGTTGGCGACACCGTCGGCGATCCGTTCAAAGATACCGCCGGACCGGCGCTCAACCCGATGATCAAGGTGATGAACCTGGTCGGAATCCTTGCCGCGCCGTTCTGCACGACGTCGATCAGCAACGTCACGCTCGGACGCGTCGCCGTGGTGCTCCTGTCGATCGTCCTGCTCGGAGTCGCGGTCGCTTTCTCGAAGCGCGGCTCGCTGGCGGCGGAACAGAGACAAGAGGCGGGCGCCAAGGCTGCCGCGTAAGCCAGCAAAAAAAACCCCAGATTCCACGGATTGCAGCATAGTTTTCCTCGGGCGGGCGCCGCGCAAGCGGCGCCCGCCCAAACTGGTCAAGCGCATGGCGTGGGGCGCCGCGCGCATTAGAAATTTGACCGGTAATCGGTGAAATCCGCGGCTCCTCTTGATCTCCGCGCAACCTTGCGCGCTCTCCGCCGTCGAGTAGAGTAGGGCGGCGATGCGAATCAACCCAGGACCGTTTGAACCATTCGTTTATTTTCTCCAGACGCGGACGGGCTTTCGCGTCGTCGCGACCGGCGGTCTCACCTTGTTTTCGATCCTCGCAATATCGATCGCAGCCGCCCACGGTATCGGCTACGCGGTTATCGGTGTGATCCTGCTGGCCGCGATGCTCGCCGCGCGGATCGCGAGCGGGACTATCGCTACCGCCGCAACCGTGACGATCCTGCCGTCGGCGCTCGCCGCGATTTTCATCGTGTACGGCCTTATCTGGCTATGGCACCGCCCGATCCTCGGCGTCCTGTTCACACTCTGGCTCCCGCTCGCCTTCTTCAGCGCGACTCCGCCCTCCGGCGCTTCCGGGCGGGCGCGGCAATCAGGCTAAAACAATCCACAGATTACACAGATTTCACCGATTCAGAGGCGCCGAGCTCGACAATGTTAGCGGGCGCCGCTGCGGCGGCGCTCGCTCTTGAAAATCTGTCTGCCAATCTTTGGAATCTGCGGTTTCTCCATCTTTTGATCTACAATCTCCGCATGGATATCGCCTGGATTGGAACCGGAATCATGGGCGCCCCGATGGCGCGTCGGCTGATCGCCGCGGGCCATCGCGTCCGTGTCTTTAATCGCTCGCCCGAGAAAGCGCGCGCGCTTGCCGCAGACGGCGCGATCGTCGCGGCCGATCCGGCGCAGGCCGCGTCCGGTGCCGAGTTCGTTTTCATCATGGTGCCCGACACGCCCGACGCTCAGGCGGTGGTCGCGAAAGTCGAACCTGCGCTCGCCTCGGGCCAAATCGTGATCGACATGAGCACGATCGCGCCCGCCGCAGAGCGCGCAATCGCGGCGCGGCTACATCCGTGCGGCGTGGATTATCTGGACGCTCCCGTCTCGGGCGGCGACGTCGGCGCGCGCGACGGCACGTTAACTATCATGGTCGGCGGCGCGGCGGACGCGTTCGCCCGCGCGCGTCCCGTCCTCGAGCATCTGGGTCATCGCGTGACTCTGATGGGACCGTCGGGCGCCGGGCAGTTGACGAAGCTCTGCAATCAGATCGCCGTGGCGCTGACGCTCGAGGCCGCCGCCGAAGCGCTATGTCTGGCCCGCGCGGGAGGACTCGATCCCGGGCGCGTACTTGAGGCGATCGGCGCGGGCGCGGCGGCCTCGTGGCAGTTGAAGTCGCTAGGCCCGAAGATTATTGCGCGCGACTTTACGCCGGGATTCTTCATCAAGCTCATTCGCAAGGATCTGCGCCTCGTCGCCGACGCCGCGCGCGAGGCCGGTATCGCGCTGCCCGGGTTGAGCCTTGCCGCCTCGATGTTCAACACCGCCGCCGCGCTCGGCCACGACCTCGACGGCACCCAGGCGCTCGCGGCGGCACTCGACACTGTTGCCGCCTTGAAGTAGTAGGAATTCATCACCGCGGAACGATTAACCCCGAAACCAGAAACCGCCGAATCGGTTTGGAGGCTACGATGGCAACTGATCATCTTCTGTCTGAATTGAAGGATCGCGTCCTTTACCTGACGCTCAACCGCCCCGACAAACTCAACGCGATGAGCGGCGAGATGATGTCGGCGCTGGTCGAGAACCTCGCGCGCGCCGCGCACGACTCAGGCGTCGGATGCGTTGTGCTGACCGGCGCGGGCCGCGGCTTCTGCGCCGGCGGCGATATTGGCGGGATGCGGGAGCGCAATGAATCCACCGGCCCCGCTCCCACGGTTGAGGAACGCGTCGCCTCCCTGCGCCACGGCGAAGAGGCCTCGCTGATGCTGCACGAGATGCCCAAGCCGACTATCGCCGCGATCAACGGACCTGCGGCGGGCGCGGGACTGAGCCTCGCGATGGCGTGCGATATTCGTGTCGCCGCCGACAACGCCCGGCTTGGCACCGCATTCGCCAAGGTGGGCTTTTCGGGTGATTACGGCGGCACATGGTCGCTCACCCGTCTGGTCGGCTCCGCCAAGGCGCGCGAACTCTATTTCACTGCCGATATTATCGACGCCGCCGAGGCGCTCAGGATCGGCCTAGTAAATCGTGTCGTCCCGGCGGCCACATTCCGCGATGAAGTCACCAAGCTCGCAAAAAAGCTCGGCAACGGACCTTCGATCGCATACGCGTACATGAAGGCGAACCTGAACGAGGCGATCAATCACGACTTCCGCCAACTCCTCGACCGCGAGGCCTGGGGCCAAACCATGACCGGACGCACCGAAGACCATCGCGAGGCCGTCAAAGCCTTCCTCGAAAAGCGCGAGCCAACTTTCAAGGGCCGCTGATGTCGGGTGCCGGTGGCAGCGAGGAAGAAATACTGCTTCAGATCGCGCGAGGACGTGGAGAAATTCTGGCGCGCCGTCCGCGATATCCCCGCGCGCACCCGCCGCTCCAAACGCGCCGAAGAGCGCTACGCGCTCGGCCTCTATCTTTTCGCGCGCGCGACGTATGAGCTGATCGATTTTCCCATGACCGTGGAAGAAGATATGGGTGGAACCAGAAGTCCGGACTTCTTCGTCACAGAAGCCGACGCCTGCCCCGTCGGCCTCGAAGTCACCAGAGCCACCACGCAGGCATTACAGCGGAAGATGACGCGCGCCGAAACTTCCGCCGGCAGTCGCGTTACGCCCGTCGATCTGGACGACGGCCTCCTTGTGCGCGAGAGCGAAGACCTGTGGTGCCGGCAGATTGAAGAGGCGGTCAACGAGAAGCTCGCGAAGTTCAACAAGTATCGTCCGGCGCGATCTTATGACCTCCTGGTGTATAACGATGCGTCGTCGATGCTTTGGGATCGCGAGCGGACGCTGGCGAGGTTGAGGCAATGCCTTCGCAATACTCGTACTTCCGCTCCGCTGCTCGGCAAGGTGTCGATC
>JAKAVX010000478.1 GCA_021827465.1 Deltaproteobacteria bacterium
TCGCTGCGAGGGCGGCAACGAGTTTTTCATAGGGTCGGCCATTGGTGTCCACAAGGCCAAAGTCGTAATCCTCGCGATCCTGGGCGCGGCCGCCCTTGGGCTCGTCGTAGTATTGAAACCAGTGAATTCCAACGATTCCCGGTACGAGTGCGAAGTGCCTGGCTGCATTTGCCGCACCTTGGGCGCGTTCGGCCTGAGTTCGCACGGTAATCAGGTAATCATTGTTTAGATTCCCGGAACGATTCTCCTGAGCGGCGAAATACCACTCGGATACCAGCACAGGTTTGTTTCCCGTCAACTGGCGTAGCCCATCGAAATAGTACTTGGCAATCCAGCCGTCCGGACTATCCACGTTGTAATTCGTCGCGACCGCGTCGACAAAAGGTGCCATCGCCCGAACCGCATCCGGATCGTAGTAACTGGGAAGGCGGTCGCTGAAAATGAGCGCGTCCGGATCTGCGTCACGGAGCGCACGGTACACCAATTTATAGTAATGACGCGCCACGGTGCCGGTCCACTCGCGAACGAGCCTGATTCCATTTCCTCCGGGACGCATGCGTGCCTGCTTACCACTGCTCCGTAGTAGTTCCTGAAAAGAGGAAATTCCCGAAGACACGATGAAGTCCTGAATAAACCGATGCCAGTCTCCGCCGTAATGGCGACGAATAAGGTCAACGAGCGTTTGCTTCGTATAGTTCGTTCCGGGCTGCCCGATATAATAATTGAACAGTGCTCCGTTCCACCATCCAACTTCATTGTCGGAGAAATATCCAATGCGATATGCATTTCCCTTGCTGACAATGACCGCATTGCGGGCCTGAATATTCATCTCTTTTTCGACCGATGGGGCAAAAGGATCGGACCAATGAAATGGTGCTCGCCAGCCGAGATCGAGATCGGGCAGGCTGGGAAGAGGAAGATTCGGAGAGCTGAAGGCGCCGGCGGTGTTGAAGTCCCAAGCGCGGATTCGCTTGGCAGTGCGGCGCGCCCAAATGTCTGAGCTGCGGGAAATCCGGGGCCATACCGTCACGGCGCCGCTTGAGGGCAACACGGTGTTGACGCCGATAGAAAAAAATTGCTCGCCACACGGAGTTATAAGCCAGGACACGCCATCGCGCGACTCTAGCTTCCATCGAGCGGCGGGCCCTGAGCGCGAGTTGCACTTCGCCGTGGCGATTCCCCACGCCATCAGTAAAACAAACACGGTGATGGTAGCTATCGAATGAATGGGGCGAAAGCGCGCCGTCGCCGCAAGGCGAGCGCGAAAACCTGGACACGCCATATCACGATTCCGAAAAAGCTGAGTTGACCGCACGCGATCCTGATATGCGATGGCTAGCCGGAAAATGGATAGCCGCTCGCCAGCGCCCTATCCATCTTCGAATCGTAGCCGTATATGTCCCTGAAAAATCGCACCTCGCCGTCCGGCTCGACCACAGCCGTACTATATAGGATGAGTACGGGGATCGGCTTGGTGAGATTTACTTGCATCGTCTGATCGTCGTTCATCACTGACACAATCCTATCCACGCTCCATTCAGGCTGATCGCGCAGGACCCACGCTGCCAACCCGACCGGGTTCTCAACCCGGATACATCCATGGCTGAAGTCACGCCGAGCTTTCAAAAATAGTTCGGGTGCGGGTGTGCTATGCAAGTACACGTTGTAATGATTCGGGAAAATGAATTTGACTAAACCCAGCGCGTTCTTGGGTCCCGGCTTCTGCCGGATATTCAGGGAGCCAGAACGAAGCCTGCTCAATATGTTGTCGCTCACGGCGCCATCCGTCACGACCTTGCCGCTGCTAGTCGTCACTTCGAATCCATGATCCGCAAGATAATTGCGATCGAGCCGGATCTTGGGGACCAGTTCGGCAAACTGTATCGACAGCGGAACGTTCCAATAGGGCCGAAAGATGACGTAACGCATATAGTCCGCGAACACCGGTGTCTGGTGGCCATAAGCTTTGCCGACGATTATCCGCATAGACAAAAATGGCGCGGGTTGACGGCGCATCGTACGTAGCCTGAACTCGGGCAGGTTGACGATGATTGGCGGCTCGGGAAAGTTGGGTGGGATCCACCGATAGCGTTCTAGTGTGTAATCGAGCTGTTTGACACGCTGGCTAAGCGGTACGTTGAGGTCGCTTATGGTCTCCTTGCCGAGCACACCGTCGGGCTGAAGACCGTGCCGCTGCTGAAAGCGCTTAACTGCATCGACCACCACGCCCTGGTAAACGGGTGCGTTAGCCGGCGCATCAGCATCCTGCGCAAGATCGCCAAGCAGCCGCAAACGTGAAACCAGCCGCGTCATTTCAGGATAGGTATCCCCGGGATGCACCGACTTGTCGGGCGAAGATAAAGGAATACTGTCATTTTGGCTCGCAAGCTTCAGGTACGTGGCAAGCGCAACCTCGGCTCGCCGATAACCCGCGTATCGCGGTTCGACGGCCGCGACCGCCATGCCAACGTCTTGGGCCTGGATAACCTGGTTGTGCAGGAATTCGGCCAAATCATATCTTCTCGGCCCCACGTCGAGACCGAACTTTATATGCTTCGGGTTGACTCTTCCGACATGCAAGTCGGAGACGTAACGCATCGCGCAAATCGTGAGCGCCAGATCAAAGTGCGCCACCGTGGTGGCAGTTGGATGCGGATTCGAAGAGGCAAGGGCGGCGAGCCGGCCGTCCCATCGCGGGGCGTCGTAGTCTTCCGGCTTGAGACCCTTTAGCGAAGCCTGCTTAAAGATTTGGACCATGGCCAGCGCCTGCGCAGTCGGTTGACCATTGCGAATCCAGGCCGGTGCATACCCGTTCAGTGAATAGAACTTGACAACGTCAGCGTGGCGATCGGCGTAGTTGGGCCAGCGCAGGTCGGGCAGCGTTGTCACGGTGAGCAGGGGGCGCAATTCGTCCGGAGGCTGGGGCAGAGCCGCGGCCGGCGAGGCTATCGGTGTGGGTGAACCGCCAACTGTCAGCGGTGTGCCTGATAAACATCCGCCGCAAGATGCGAAAAGGCACGCCGCCAGCAACAAAAGACCGAATTGGCACGATTGGCGGTTAGGCGTATGACCATTCATTTGTACGATCAGCGATTGGAAAGGCAGCCACGGGCGTAAGCGCCTACAAACCCTGATTTTACGAGAAAGCAATTTTGAACAACAAAAGGATCACTGTGCAACTAAGAAGACCAATTTAGAGCGGAGCTGGCGCCGGGAGCGGCGCCGAGGCGCGGGCGACAATCGAAGTGTGGCGTGACGATTAGAACTACCGCCGCCCGCACTCGAGCCTCAACGCTCTGACGCGAGTTGGGATCTTTCGGGAGTGCCAGACGTCACAGACTCGCTTTCCTATAATGTATAACTTTGAAAGCGTCGAAAGCGGCCTCGTGGCCGTGGGAAACTACCATCGTGGTCATGGGATCACGAATGATCGCCGGTCCGCGCACGATATTCCCAGCCTTTAATTCTGCCATCTCCCAGACCTTGAACTCCTGCCACCGCCCGGTGT
>JAKAVX010000479.1 GCA_021827465.1 Deltaproteobacteria bacterium
GCCCCATCGGCGCCGAGATCGCTCGCGTACTCGAGGTTGGCTATCGTTCCGGCGCGCGTGTGTGCGGTGATTCCCGCCCACGCTTCGATCTTGCGCCCAATCCGCGTCGAGCATCGGCGACATTCGTCAATTGCGACGCGCATCACCGCCTGCCTCTGGACATTATTGACGCGGTCCCATTCGCCGGTTGTACCGGAGGCGAAGACGATGTCGGCGCCGCGTCCGTCCTGCACGACGAAGCGGACCACGGCGCGCTGCTCGTCTTCGAGCACCTGGCCGGCGCGATCCAAGATCGTTACGATCGGCGTCGAGAGTCCCGGACGCGGCAGGTAGTCGTCGAGAGATTGCATCGCGGTAATCCTAGCAGAAACCGCGCGGGCGCGGCGAAGCGGATCAGATCCCGGGCGCCGGCGTTACAGCAGCGCCATCCCGATGTAAGTTTTGAACCTCCACCTCTTCTCGTCCATCGAGGCGAAGTTGTGCATCCGCAACACGGCGCGGACGCGATAGTTGCCGTCGGGCATCGCGGCCTCTGAGGGTGGGTTGGTCGCCCAGAGCGCTTTTTTGGCAGCGTCAATGAACATCCGGTCGATGACTCCTTCGCCGCAGTGTTGCTCAAGAACGATCTCTTTAAGCGTGCCGTGCGAATCGAGTGTCGCGACGATTATAGAGGCGCGCAGGTCGCGGGGGAGCCGCAGCCGCGCGATCCGGTTGTGCTTCTCCGCCTTGTGAACTGCAACCCACAGATGTTGCAGCAGCAAACCTGTGAAGCTCGCGAATTGCGCCGCCTTTGGATTGAGCAGTTGTTCAACTCCCGGGTTCTCATCGGTTCCAACGTTGCGGGTGGTTCCTGGCGCCGCTTCGTCGGCGCGCCCCGATCCCGCGTCGTCGCCGACGTGGGTGGCGGCGAAGGCGGCGTTCGGATCCAGTATGGGATTAATCGGTTTCGATGAGAGTGCGGAAAGATCGCTAACGAAATGTGGCGTCGCAACCGCCTCGGGTTGCTGAGTATCGGCGGAATCCGAGCTGCAGCCCGCGCCGACGGACACCAACGCGGTGCCTAGCGCAGCGCAAACGAGAAGATTGCGGAATCTCACTTGCCTCTTCCTTGCTCTTGGTCCTGCGCCAGAATGCGCGGACGCGCTCGATTGTAGTCGGCCACGAACGCATCGAATAGTTCCTCGCCGAGCCGACGCTCCTCGACGCGCACCTTTTCATTATGCGCATCGGCGATAGCGTCGCTGATCCGCGCCAGAAATTCCAGCGTCGGCGAATACTCGAATTCGCCGCTGAAGCCTAGCTCGTAGCTGTCAATCCCGTCGTCCATCCGGCGCGAGCTGAACTTCGAAGTCAGACCCCCGTTATCTTGCGCGATTGCACGCAGAAATTCACCCGCGATCAAGTCGATCACCTTGTGGATTCCCGGTGGCGCGATCAAGTCCGGCACCGCGGTCATCCTGCTCACCGCGGCGACCGTGTCATCTTTGCGCGCGTACTCGGTCGTGAAACCGAGATTGCCCAGTCCAAAGATCATCCCGAGACGATACACGCGCACTGCCGCCTCGGTTCGATAACTGCCCTGCGTGATAGCATCCAGCGCGACGCCTGCCCCAGCGGGACGATAATCCTTATCGAACGGCACCAGCATCCCCTCCCGATCCATGAACGTAAGATGCATCCGCCCATGATCGAACCGCGTGCGCATCCAGGAGTTACCCGCCGAATCCTCAATCTTCGACTCAGCCACCAGCACCGGTGTGACCTTACGGTAGAAATCATACAGATGCGGAAACGCCTTGAGCGCCTGCGGTTTGATTTCGACGTCGGCGTTGAATAGCACGATGCGTCCGTCTGGCCCGTCAAACTCGTCGAGCAAGTTGTGGAAGATTAGATAATGGTCGAGTTTGGCGGCCAACGCGGGCATCTCGCGATGAAACCGATCGAGCGCGGCGCGATCGTGATGATTGAAGCGCCCGGGCGCGGTATCCCATGGTGCGGCCAGGTCGCCGTGAATCTGGGTCAGGGCTGCTGCGATCAAATCGACTGCGGACGCGGCGGGATAAGTGTTCGTCAAAAGCTCGCCGCCGATCGTACCGATCACGCTCGATGAACGTGCAGTTTCAGCGCCGTCGTCGGCGGGCGTAAGCGTAAACTGGCCGGCCATGTGCCACGGAGACTCGGGGCTGACATATGCCGTCGTGAGCTTGTAAAGGTAATTTGACCCTTCCGGTGCTCCGGTGACCGATATCTGATGCGCTCCGCCGCGCAGCTCGTGCCACGGAATATCGGCCGCCGAGTAAAGAGCCGAAGCGCGAATCAAGGTCGATTCACGCGGTGGCAGCTTTTTGGTCAAATCTGTCAGGGCCCCGTCGAGTTCCGGATGAAAGGAAAATTTGCGCTGAAAAGCGAGCTGCCGGTCGAAGATTTTGACCGCGCGCGCTGCGCGGTTGGGTCCCGGCGTGGCAAGCTCGAGAATGGGCGCAAACATCGTCTCACTGTCGGGCGCAAATCCCGGCGCTGCCGACGCCCCGGCGCTGGCGGGAATCGGTGCCGGCGCAGGAGGCGCGGAACGCGTTACCCGAGACGCCTGACGCTCGTGCAACTTCGCGGCACGGGCAGGCGCAATGACCGTGATTGCAGCTGTCATTGCGAAAATTGGAATCGTGGCTATCCTTAGGTTCAGCACATGGAGTAGGCAGCGAATTGCCTGAGTTCGAGGGCGATGATAACCTTGAGTACAACTGAGAGAATGCCGGAAGCTGAACAAATGAAAGCCGCAATCCATCCTGAATACCGTCGCTGCGTCGTTATCTGCGCGTGCGGCAATACTTTCGAGACCAGATCGACTGTGGGTGAACTCCACGTCGAAGTCTGCTCCAAATGTCATCCGTTTTATACCGGACAGCAACGCCTGGTCGATACCGCCGGCCGCGTCGAGCGCTTTAAGCGCAAGTACGGACTCAAGTAGCATAGTACTCCCACCACCCGGGGCCGCGATCCCCAAGGATCGAAGCGCCTGCGGGTGGGCGGGGGATTGGTTTTGCGGCGGGCCGGTTCCCGCCGCGTTTGTTTTTGGGAGGCTGGCAGCGGCTACCGCTTGGCGACGATGCTCGACAAATTGCAAGGGATTGAAGATCGCTACGCCGAACTCGAGCGCAAGGTCAGCGATCCCGCCGTCATGGCAAATAATCGCGAGTATGCGAAGCTCGCCAAGGAGCGTGCGTCGCTGACCGAGTTGGTCGAGTGCGCGCGCGAGTACCGCAGGCTGCTTGGCGAGATCGCCGAGCACAAGGCCCTGCTCGAAGGCGACGATTCCGACCTGCGCGAACTCGCCAAGGCGGAGCTGCCCTCGATGCAAAAGCGGCAGATTCCGCTCGAGGAAAAGATTCGCCAACTGCTGATCCCGCGCGATCCCAACGACGACCGCAACGTCCTGCTCGAAATCCGCGCCGGCACTGGCGGCGCCGAGGCTTCGCTTTTCGCAGGCGAGCTGTTTCGGATGTACT
>JAKAVX010000480.1 GCA_021827465.1 Deltaproteobacteria bacterium
ACGTTGTCGGTCATGTTTGCGAATGCCGCTTTGATATCGCCCTTGCCGAACGCGGCCCAGGTTTGCCGGACAAGTTCCTTGTTTTGCTCCGTATTCATAGCTGTCGCTCCCTGAGATTGGAAAATTATCACTTCAACTTCGGAGTCGATGAGTATCGCGTTTCCACGGTGCGAGGCTATCGTAGGCGGTACGGATGAGTATAACTTTGCCAATGCCGATGACATCGCGTCGGCCCCGTGGCAGACTCAGAAGTATCGGCGGAGCGGATTCCGCCGAGGCAGCCAGTGAGACCTCAAATAAAATTCACGCTGGACACGATGTTGCTCGGTTTGGCGGCGCCTCTTGGCTTGGTGGCTTGCCTTGGGCTAATGACGGCGTCCGTACTCGCGCAGGATTATCCGCCACCGATGCCCGATACGGGAGCCTATGGAGATCCACAATCTTCTGCGCCGGCCGGAGCGATGCTGCCCGCACCAGATGCCGATCCCGGTGGAGACGGTTCGAGCGTTGTAGTGCCGATCCCCGGAGGCGGCGAGGTATCCGCGGAAGGACCCGCTCTCGATATGCCTACGCCGGTGCCGCCGACCGAAACCTGGACAACGCAGGGTCAGACTCCCAACAGCGTTGGCGGCCTGCCGATCGGGCCGTAGCCGTATTCCGGCGAGTGCGGCTACAACGCGGATTTGAAGAGATATCCGCCGAATTGGCCGGAGTAATATCCGTCGGCTTGGGCCGTTTGTACATCGGTTTGCGGCGGCTCTATCATTTGATCCTTCCAGAAAAAGGTTCTGGCGCTCGTCTGGCGCATGATCGCTTTCAACCGCACGGTGCTCGCCGTGGGACCGAACGAAAGCGACATATCGACCGTGTCAGTGATAATCGCTTCGCCGCCGGATGGCGCGCCGGAAGGCCCAATCGAAGCCGCGGCGCGATCCGGATGAAAGTACACTGTGCGCACGCCGCGCGCCTGGAGGGGGCTGTTCGCGCCGTTGGCCGCCGTTTTTGTCACAACGAAGTTGATCCGATAACTGAACAGTCCCTCCCCGAAATCTCCGCCAGGGTCGGCATGAGCGAAAGGCCAGCCTCGAATTACCCCGCTGATCGTTCCGCTCCGAATCACTCCATTTGAATTGGCAAGCGTCATCACCGCCGATGGCGCATCGGCGTCGTAAAGGTATCGCGTGACGACGGGAAACGGTCCACCCGTGACCGTTTCGCCACCGGGCGGCGGTTTTGGTTGCGTGGTGCAGCCCGCGATTAGCACCGCAATTGTGAATCCGAGTACAAAGCGGCTGAACACGCGCTTCGCGATGGCTACATCCCGGTCCACTCCTCTCCGCCTCCTCACGACACCGCTTGGATCAATAGGCCGCTTCCAGTATCGCGATCAAATCGCGCTCGGTCACTTCGCGCCCTACCACGTTGGAGGCACTGATCTCCGCCAGTACGGTCGCCGCGATTGCTCCGAGATCTTCGCGCGGTATTCCAACGTCGCGCAGGCGCGTCGGAACCTCGAATTGGTGGATGAATTGCGCGGTACGCTCCGCGCATTCCATCGCCGCCGCGTGCGGTTTGGCGATATCGAACTTCAAGCCGAAACCTTCAGCGATCGGTCCGAAACGCTCGGGCGCCACTCCCGCCATAAATCGCATCACGTGCGGCAGCGTGATGCACGAGGTGTAACCGTGCGGCACATTCCAGTATGGGCCGATCTGATGGCCGAGGGCGTGCGAAATGCCCGCGCGCGTGTTCATCATTCCAAATATCGACAGCCACGCCGCGAGTTGGCATTGCATCCGATGCTCGATTTGCTCATCGCCCGCGGTCGCCATCGAGGGCCGAAGATGCTCCCTCAGTATTGCGATTGCGCGTGCGCACAGGGTGTCGGTAACAACCTGGTGCCGCGTCGAGTATGATGACTCGACCGCGTGGTCAAGCGCACGCATCCCGGTCGAAGCCCAAAGCCATGCCGGGGTTTCGATGGTCAGTTCGGGATCGAGTATCACCGTGCGCGGCTGGACGCGCGGGTCGCCCGCGCCACCCTTGCGGCGCGTGCTCTCGTCGGTCATTCCGCCGAACTGTGTGAACTCAGCGGCGGATAGCGTCGTGGGCAACGCGATATGAACCGTCTCGCGCGGCGGGGTGTCCTTCAGCAGCCGCACCCCCGCGACCTTGGCCAGATCGATCGGACTTCCGCCGCCAAAGGACACGAACGAATCGACCTCGAGCCGCCGCGCGTCGGAAACCAGCGCATCAACCGTTTTCGATGGCACATGCTGCGCGGCTCCCGTGAAGATGCCGGAAATCGCGCCTGCCGCGGCGCGTTTTACGGTCTCAAGCAATCGCGATCCGCCCAGCGATTTACCCGTGACGAGCATCGCGCGCCGCGCGCCCCGTCGCGAAAGTTCCTCGCCCAGGACAGCTATCTTGCCAGCGCCAAAAACGACGCTTTCAAGGCTTCCAAACCTATAGACACCCGAGGTCTTATCCATCGCCACTCCATCGCCGCGGCCCGGCGATTTGCACTCATTGCGCCGCGCACCGGGATTCGGTTTCTAGGGATCGATTATGACGACCGTACCAATCGGCAACAGCCGATGAAGTTCCGCGATGTCACGATTGTCGACCGAAATGCAGCCCGTGGTCCAATTGATTTCTCCGGCGTTGAGCAGCGGCTCATCAGTGCCGTGGATTCCGATCGATCCGCCTTCGCGGATCGATCGGCTGTGGCGCACCGCCGGCGTGATGTCCTCGTCGCGTAGCGCCGCGTAGCGCAAGCGATCGGTGGCGTTGGGATAGTCGAGGGTCAGAAACCAATGCCAGCGCGCGCTCGGATGCTTTCCACTGATTAAGTAAACTCCCTCCGGCGTGCGCCGATCGCCTTCGTAGAGCTTTGTGCCGTGATCGCGAGAACGGCCAAATACGGCGCGAAAGGTTTTGAATCTACGCCCCTTGTAATAGACCTCGAGCGCGTGACGCGACTTGAAGACCATCACCGCCCAATTGCTGGGATCAAGAAAGGAACCGTCCGTAGTGTGGTAATAGTCACGCTCTCCGGCGCTAAGCGCCTGCGGTGAAACATAATGGTTCGGTGCCGACGCGCCGTCGCAGCATCGCGTGGGCGCCTGGTTCACGACCGGCGATTGCATCGCGGAGGGCCGCGCGGTCACGTGCGATTCGGCTGCCGAGTAGGCGGCGGTGCCGGGCTGCGGCGCCCATCCAGGCGCGATAGCAGGCGACGCCTGCGCGCTTGGCGCGGCGGGCGACTGGGCGGCCGGGTACAACGACGGTTCGAGCGCCAGCACGGATCCCGCCAAGCTGAACGCAAGCACCGCCGCCGTAACCGTGTGCGCCGCGACTCTGAAAGCGATTCCACTCACGCGCGATTTGCCGCTCGGCACCACTTCTTCCCCTCCAACTCCATTCTGAAAACCTGCGCGCCGCGCGTCAATTATGTTATGCGGTAATTTGTTGCGCCTGCGGGCCGTCGTGCCGAAAAAAAA
>JAKAVX010000481.1 GCA_021827465.1 Deltaproteobacteria bacterium
CTTGATCCCCTCCACGGGAACGAAATGGACGCTGACGGCATCGGCGGTCCCCGGCGCTGTACTCTCATAGACGAACTCAGCAGGAATGGTACCGCTCGTTCCTTCCGGGAATCGCCACGAGCTTGCTCACGCGCGTGCCGGAGTAGTGAGCCATTTTTCGGCTGCTTTGCTACTGGCTGAGACGACCGAAACGCCCGTGACCGCGCCGTTCTGAACGTCGATACTCAGCCGCACCACTCCAGCGATCCCGGCAGCAATGGCGATTGGTGGATATACTGGCATGTTTCCACCCACGATATGGGTCGGGAGACTGCGCGGCTTCGGTACCTGGGCAGTCAACGGCAGCACCCCTAGAAGGACCAGGGCCACAGCGCCAGCGACACTCCTAATGCACATGTGAGTCATCTCCCGCGCCTCCATCTAGTGCGGCACGATTGAGGCACCCGGATTCTTTTGGGTAAGCGGCTGATGGTTTATGGGGCTCGTGTAATTCGACCTCAAAATCTGATCCACGATATTCGTTACCTGCCCACCCAAAACCGTGTTGCCGAGTTGGCACGTTCCAACCCCGCACTGGAAGGTTTCGTGAGTATTTTCCGACTTCAGAATGGAATCCGTCACGTGGTAGGCCCGCTGTTCGGAAGCATACTGGGTAATGTCCTGGCCGACCGTGAAGGTGCCTTTGCCGAGGTCGGTGATTGTAATGGAATTCACTAAATCCTGAGCATCGGCCACATGGCTTCCTTCGTGTCCCACGGTTGCGTCCAGGGCGCTTCCGCCAGCGTTCGTCACATTCGAATCGATGACGACATTCGAATTTGCTCGCAGGTTCCCGCTGTTGGGGTCGGTTCCAAGCGTCGATGTTGTCACTCCGCCCTCACCCTTTTTGCTCAAATCAGCGAAACCCACATTGACGCCGTTGTCTTTCGTGGGATCACCATAAGCGGACGCGGCACGAACGACATCGGCATTCTTGGATTGCAGGTCATTTTGTCGCGCCTTCTCAAACGCCTGGTCCTGGGCCGTCTGGCACTTGTTTTGGTCGTCCGCGCACGTATACAGCCCGGTCGGATCGGTGAGCGTCAATGGGTTATTCCGCACGTAGCTGTATTTGTTGAGCGTCTGCGGATCGACGAGGCTCCCGCCCAGCGGATCGGGACTCATGAAGCGCCCGTACTGCGAGGAGTCGTACCTAGCCCCAAAGTTATCAAGGCCACTCTCGCTATCGCGTTCTTTGCCGGTACTACGTGATCTGACGCCTTCCAGTCGCAACGCTGGCTCTATCCCTAACGCACTCGCGGAGTTAGACCACGCGCTGCCCTGATGTGGTGCGGGATTTTTTCTCGTGAACCCCTGACGCGAGTTTTCGGCTAGGTCGTCGAACGCAGCTAAAGGAAAAAGCGCACACGGATCGGTGCTGGTAGAGAAGATTTCCTCTTTTGCGGCGAGGGGCATTAACAGGGATTTTAACTTCCCTGATGGATACCAGCTACTTCTTTTTCTTCTTCGGCCTCGGCGTCGAGAACGGCGAAGAGCTGCTCGGCGATTACATCACCAGCCTGTGCTTGCTTGGGAAGAGAGGGCGCGTTGTTTTTGTCGAGCATCGCGGCGGGATGCGTGGCCGCGTGGATTTGTTTCAGCGCGCGGATCGCGACCTGCGTGTAAATTTGCGTGGTCTTCAAGTCCTCGTGGCCGAGGATTGCCTGGATGTAGCGGATATCCGCGCCGCCCTCATGCATGAGCGTCGCCATTGTGTGGCGGAACAGATGGCACGCTCCTACTTTGCCGAGATTCGCGGCAACGACATGGTGGCGCACGGCGAAGGTCAGATGATCGCGGCTGAACGGCTCGCCCTGCGCCGTGAGGAACACCGTGCCGTCGTCCGGTTCGACAACGATTTGCGGACGCGCCTCGCGCACGTATTTATCGAGCCACGCGATGGCGCGCTCGCCGATAGGCACGAAGCGGTCTTTCTTGCCTTTGCCCAGCCGGATGAGGATCGTGCCGCGTTCGAGGTCCAGGTCGTAGAGTTTTACATTGACGATCTCTAGCCGCCGCATTCCCGTCGAGTAGAGCATCTCCAAGATCGCGCGGTCACGCAGTCCGAGCGGATCAGCGAGATTCGGCTGCATCATCACCAGTTCAACTTCCGAAGCCGAGAGCACGTGCTTGGGCAAGCGATGGCCGAGACGCGGCAGTTCGATCTCCGACGCCGGGTTGTGCAGGATGTGGTTCTGCCGCGTCATCCATTTGAACCACACGCGCAACGGCACCAGCCGCGTGTGCTGCGAGCGGAAGGAAAGAGGCTCGCCGTTTTTCTTGCGGTAGTGGAACAGGTACCGCTGATAGCGTTCCAGCACCGGACGTGTGATCTCGGTTGGCTCGGCGAGTCCGCGTTCGGCGCACCACTGCAAGAAGAAGCCGATATGCACCTGGCGATTTCTGACGGTGTGTACGGAGTAGTCCCGCACCCGGAGCGCGTTCAGATGCTCGTACATGAGCGCGGCGAGCGGCGTTGTCGCTGGCGCGTCGGGTTTGCGCTTCCGGGTGACGCGCGCCATCACCGGCCTCCGCTCGCTGCGTGTACGACGCGATTTTCTCTAGCTGCCCGAGTAGTGATTTTTTCGAGATTGATGCCAAGATCGCCATTTCGCCGCGTCAGTGCTGGCGATTCTTCACCCGCACCACCCCCGGACACCCCCCGAACTTGGGGCAGACTTGGCCCGGACTTCTCGTCTTCTGCCCCGGACTTCTTTTCGTCGTAGGTGTAACCAGAGAGTTTTGCTACGTCGATTAAGCCGGGCAGCACGGGCCTGCCGCTGTCGCCCTGGCGCTCGAACGCCAGTTCGTAAACGAAGCTCTGGCCGCGCCCGCCGTGATGTGCGAGAAGATATTCGAGTTCTTCGAGGCGATGCAGATGCCTCTTTAGCTGCGAGTCGCTCCACTTCGTGAACGCGCGCACATCCTTGCGGCTAAAACGAAAGTCTGGACGCTCGATTTTTTTCTGCTCGCACGCGCAGCTCACCATTTCGTCGGTGAGCAACAGCAGCCGCCGTGTTTGTGGCGGAAGCTCGTCGAGCGAGCGGCCCAGCGCTTCATGCGCGAGCCGGTTCGCCGTGGCGATGTCTTCCCTCGTCACTTCGATGTATTCGAGCGCCTGGCCGCGATGTGTCGTGGTTTTCCGTGGCCGCTGGTGTTGGTGCAAGAGCGCGATGGAGCGGATGAGCGTCAGGTACTTCATGTGATCGCGCCGCGCCCTGATCTGATTGTCGAGGAACGTGAGTTCCCGCGCGTAAGGATTGGCCACGAAGAGCGGCTTCAAGAGACGCTGCGCGTTGCGATGGATTTTGAGGATGTCTTCGCGCTCCTGCCGCGCGAGCAGTCCTTCGAGCGTCTGCGCCTCGCGTTGCTTTTTGTGGATCGCCTGCGTCTGCTCGCGGTCCTCGTCCACGGCTAGCACGAGACACCGATTCATTAGCTCTTCGTCCAGGTCT
>JAKAVX010000482.1 GCA_021827465.1 Deltaproteobacteria bacterium
TCCCGGGCATCGGACACAATCTTCAGGAGCACTCGGTCGTGCTGATCCGCGGCGGACGCGTCAAGGACCTTCCCGGCGTCCGTTACCACGTGGTTCGCGGAACGCTCGATTCAATCGGCGTACAGGAGCGGCGCAAGGGGCGTTCCAAGTACGGCTCGAAGAAGCCGAAGTAAAGACTATGGCACGCAAAGGCCAGGCTCGTGTCCGGGAGATAGTCCCGGATCCCAAGTACCACGATCGCACTGTCGCGAAGTTCATGAACGTCGTGATGGAGCGCGGCAAGAAGTCGCTCGCCGAGCAGGTCTTCTATGGCGCGCTCGATATCGTCGGCGAGCGCACCCAGGAGGACGGCTTGGTGGTCTTCAAGCGCGCCCTCGACAACGTGCGTCCCTCGGTCGAGGTGCGCTCGCGGCGGGTCGGCGGCGCCAACTACCAGGTGCCGGTCGAAGTGCCGCCGCTTCGGCGGACCTCGCTCGCGATGCGATGGCTGGTCACGGCGGCGCGTCAGAGAACCGAGAAATCGATGCGTGAGCGCCTGGCGGCCGAGGTGATGGAAGCGGCCGCCAACCGCGGCGGCGCGGTCAAGAAACGCGAGGATACCCATCGGATGGCCGAAGCCAACAGGGCCTTCGCGCACTACCGCTGGTAAAAGGAACACAACGAGTTTTTGTAAATGGCTCGTCAGACGCCAATAGAACGGGTGCGCAACATCGGCATCATGGCCCATATCGATGCCGGTAAGACCACCACCACCGAGCGTGTCCTCTATTACACCGGGATTACCTACAAGATAGGCGAGGTGCATGAGGGAACCGCGACGATGGACTGGATGGTCCAGGAGCAGGAGCGCGGCATCACCATAACCTCTGCCGCGACCACCTGTTTCTGGCGCGACCATCGTATCAACATCATTGATACGCCCGGCCACGTCGACTTCACCATCGAGGTCGAGCGCAGCCTGCGCGTGCTCGACGGTGCGGTCGCGGTATTCTGCGCGGTCGGCGGAGTCGAGCCACAGTCCGAGACCGTCTGGCGCCAGGCCGACAAGTACCGCGTGCCCCGGATAGCGTTCGTCAACAAGATGGACCGGGTCGGGGCAGACTTCGAGCGCGTGGTCGGCGATATCCGCGAGAAACTCAAGGCGACGCCGCTCGTGCTCCAGCTTCCGATCGGAGCCGAGGAGAAGTTCACCGGGGTTATCGACCTTATCGAGCAGCGCGCGATCATCTGGGACGAGGATCGTCTTGGTGCGCACTTCAGAACCGAGGAGATCCCCACCGAGCTTCAGGAACGGGCCGCCGGGTACCGCGACAAGATGATCGAGGCGCTCGCCGATCACGACGAGAAGATCATGGAGCTCTACCTCGAGGGCAAGAGCCCCGAGCCCGACGCGATCCGAAAGGCGATTCGCGCCGCAACGCTCAAGATCGAGCTGGTGCCGGTTGTGATGGGCTCCGCGTTCCGCAACCGGGGCGTGCAGCCGCTGCTCGACGCGGTGGTCGAGTATCTGCCGTCGCCGGCCGACCTGCCTCCCGTGGTCGGACGCGTGGAGGGCGACAAGATCGAGGAGCGATGGCCGCGCGACGACGCGCCGTTCTCCGCTCTCGCCTTCAAGATAATGACCGACCCGTACTTGGGCACGCTGACCTTCCTGCGGGTCTATTCGGGCAAGCTCGAGAGCGGTACTTCGGTGCTGAACTCGACCAAGCAGAAGCGCGAGCGTATCGGGCGTCTGCTCAAGATGCACGCGAACAAGCGCGAGGAGATCTCCGAGGTCTACGCGGGCGATATCTGCGCGGTCGGCCTTCGCGACACCACCACCGGCGACACGCTCTGCGATCCGGGCAGCGCGATCGTGCTCGAGGCGATCGAGTTTCCCGAGCCGGTCATCCAGATCGCGATCGAGCCCAAGACCAAGGCCGACCAGGAGCGCCTGGCCGAGTCGCTGCACAAGCTGGCGAAAGAGGATCCGTCCTTCCGGGTCAACGTCAATCGCGAGACCGCCCAGACGCTGATAGCCGGGATGGGCGAACTTCACCTCGAGATTATCGTCGACCGGTTGCTGCGCGAGTTCAAGGTTGACGCGAATGTGGGCAAGCCCCAGGTCGCCTACCGCGAGACTATCCGTCGCGCCGCCGAGGCCGAGGGGCGTTTCGTGCGCCAGAGCGGCGGACATGGCCAGTTCGGCGTGGTCGATCTCCGGATCGAACCGCTCGGCAAGGGCGGCGGTTTCGAGTTCGTGGACGCGACCAAGGGCGGAGCGATTCCGCGCAACTTCATCCCGTCGGTCGAGGACGGAGTGAACGAGGCGATGGAAAGCGGGGTGCTCGCGGGCTACCCGATGGTGGACATCAGGGCGACCCTGCTCGATGGCAAATACCACGAGGTCGACTCGTCGGAACTTGCCTTCAAAATCGCGGGCTCGATGGCGTTCAAGGAAGCGTGCGAGCGGGCCGACGCGGTCCTGCTCGAGCCGGTGATGGAGGTCGAAGTGGTCACGCCGCAGGAGTTCATGGGCGACGTGATCGGCGATCTCAACTCGCGCCGCGGCAAAATTATCACGATGGAGAGCCGCGCCGGCGCCCAGGTGATCGAGGCGCAGGTGCCGCTCGCAACGATGTTCGGTTACGCGACCCGGTTGCGTTCCATCACGCAGGGCCGCGCGAATTATACGATGCAGTTCGGCGCGTACGAGCCGGTGCCGCAGCAGATTTTCCTGGAACTTACGGCGCGCAGCGCCGAGGCGGGCGAATCCCGCGCCCGGGCATAGATGAAGGGGATCTAGTCGGAGGGTTAACAATGGCCAAGGCCAAATTTGAACGAACCAAGCCGCACGCCAACATCGGAACGATCGGTCATATCGACCACGGGAAGACGACGCTCACGGCGGCGATTACCAAAGTGCTCTCCGCGCGAAAGCTCGCAAGCTTCATCGCGTTCGACCAGATCGACAAGGCGCCCGAGGAGCGTGAGCGCGGGATTACGATCGCTATCGCGCACGTGGAATACGAGACCGCCAAGCGCCACTACGCGCACGTCGATTGCCCGGGTCACGCCGACTACATCAAGAATATGATCACCGGCGCCGCTCAGATGGACGGCGCGATCCTGGTGGTCGGCGCGAACGACGGCCCGATGCCGCAGACGCGCGAGCACATCCTGCTCGCCCGCCAGGTCGGCGTTCCCTATATCGTCGTGTTCATGAACAAGGTCGACATGGTCGACGACCCCGAACTGCTCGATCTCGTTGAGCTCGAGGTCCGCGAGCTTCTCAAGAAGTACGATTTCCCGGGCGACGACGTTCCGGTTGTCCGCGGTAGCGCGCTGAAGGCGCTCAATTGCGGATGCGGCAAGGACGACTGCCCGAACTGCAAGCCGATCCTCGATCTGATGAACGCGGTTGACGAATCCGTTCCGCAGCCCGAACGCGAAATCGACAAGCCGTTCCTGATGCCGGTCGAAGACGTGTTCTCCATCTCCGGGCGC
>JAKAVX010000483.1 GCA_021827465.1 Deltaproteobacteria bacterium
GATACGCATCCTCGCCTCGTGCGCCTGCTTGTCCTCCGGCGCGGCCATCGCGGCCCAGTCGGCCAGATGACACGCGATCGCGAGCTCTCCCGCTTCGAGCTTCTCCAGCGCCCGCGCGACGAGTCTCTCCGCTCCGCCCGCGATCGCCGCTATCTCGCGCGCCTGCGCGGCCTCGGGCGCGGGCTTAAGATGCGACGGCGTCGCGTCGTACCATCCGCCTTCCAGCCGCCAGATATTGCGCACGATGAATTCGGGCTCGTCGTATACCGCCTGAAGATACGGCTTGTCGGCGAACTTCGCGGGCGGCTTGACGCCGTGGATTACCTCGTCGAGCGACGCTCCCGCGTTCATCATCTCGAGCGTCTGGGCGTATAGCGTCTCGAGGAACTCGGCGGTGTCGTTCAGCACCTGGCGCACCTGGATTGCGCCGAAAACCGGATAGCCGTGGCCTGGCAGGAGCACGTTGGCGCCCGTCTTCGCCATCGCGCGAAGCGCCTCGGCCCATTCGCGCGCGTAGCGCTGCGCCTTCTGCGGATTGCCTGCGTTGGGCACCGCCCAGATGATCAGATCGCCCGTGCACAGCACTTTTTGCTGCGGCAGATAGACCCAGCAATGGTCGTCGGTCTCGCCGCGCGCGTGATGGCATTCGAACTTGCTGTCGCCCGCGACCACGTTTAGCTGATGGTCGAAGTAGGTGTCCGGATAGACATACTCGGTCGGCCACATCGCGGGGCGGTTGAACTGGCGCGTGTTGACGACGCTGTTGTAGCCCGCCGTACGCTTGTAGCGATCGAAACGCGGACCGACCGCGCGATGCCCGACGACGCGCGGCCGCGCGGTGTGATTCGCCTGCGCTTCGGCCACGAACGCGGGCATCCCGCACGCATGATCGACGTGTCCGTGGGTGTAGATCGCGGTGCTCACCCGATCGCGCGAGTAGCGCCGCACCAGTTCCAGCGTCGCCGCCTGGTTGAAGTAGGCGCCCGTGTCGATCAGCACCACGCCCTCGCCGGTTTTGACCGCCGTGAAATTGGCGAACCAGCGGTAGAACATCACGCCCTCGGCAACCTCTTCGGATTCGCCGGTGAAGGCGAGCGGGTGATGCTCGCGCACGGACAGTTCTCCGCTGAAGAGCTTTTCCGAGATGTCTTTGATCGCGCCCATCGTGTGCCCCTTCTCGCCCGGCTGCGAAAAAAACGAGACTTTGTCCGGGCCCGCCCGCTCAGTCCTGCCCGGTCCGATGAAGCTCGCCGATATGCCGAATCCTTTGGTGCTCGACCCAGTTATAGCGGTCAAGACAATCGATCAGCTTGCCGGTGATTCCGGCCGCCCGCGCGCCGATCATGTCGATCGAGTAGATATCGCCGGTGTAGAGCGTTTCTCCGGGCGCGACCCGGAGCCGCTCCATCGCGATATGGAAAATCCGCGGGTCCGGCTTCGAGACACCGACCACGTCCGAATCGATTATCACGTCGAAGTACTGCGCCAGGCCGAAGCGGCGCGCGTCGGCCTCGACCCGGCCGTCGGCGTTGGAAACGATTCCGAGCTTCAGCCCCGCGGACTTCATCCGCTCCAGTGCCTCGAACGTTCCCGGCCTGACCACCCGCCACAGCGTCTCCTTTTCATGCATCTCGCGAAGACGCTGGCGAATCTCGGGAAGCTCATCCTCGGAAATTCCCACCGCACCCATCCAGGCCCGCATGAAGCCGTCGTACGCCTGGTTGACGTCGCTCTTCGGATCGGCCAGAAAACGCCGGTCGAGCGCGGCACGGCCCTCGTACTCGGCCTGCTCCAGCCGGATAGCGTCGAGACGGCGCTCCGGCCTGGAAAGCTCGCCGGCGAGCATCTCGAAATCGAGAAAGGCAAGCGTGCCGCCAAAATCGAACAGAAGCGCAGAGACTTTACCATTGAGATCGTGGGCCGCGGGCATGCTCAAAGCTTAGTCAACTATGCCCCGACTGACCACCATGCGCACCGCGCCGCGCGGGCGCGCTAGTGGCTTCAGGCCGAACCCCCCCATGTTGCGCAGGCAGTCGATCAAAAGATATGATTTTTCTGGGTTTTTATCCGCCGATCTGATATTCTGCGGGGTTCTGCAGGGAGCAACGATGTACACGGGGATCATCGAGGATCTTGGCGTCGTGACCGGCGTCAAGCATACCGAAAAAGGAGCCGTGCTCGAGCTCAAGAGCGCGCTTCCGGCCGCGAAAATGAAGATCGGCGATTCGATATCGGTCAACGGCGCGTGCCTGACAGTCGTGAGCAAGGCCCGCGGGCGCCTTAGACTCGACGTCAGCGCGGAGACGCTTCGTCGCACCGTGCTCGGCGAGCTGAAGCCCGGCGATCCGGTGAACCTGGAGCGATGCCTCACGCTTGCGCAGCGAATCAACGGCCATCTGGTCGCGGGACACGTCGACGGCGTGGGCAAGGTCGTCTCGATCAAGCCCGAGGGCGACTCGAAGCTCTTCACCTTCGAGGTTCCCGCGAACGAAGCACGCTACCTGGTCAAAAAGGGCTCGGTCGCAATCGACGGTATCAGCCTGACCACGTTCGGAATTCGCGGACGCCGTTTCAACTGCGCGCTGATCCCGCACACGCTCAAGGTCACGACGCTCGGAACCAAGGGTCCGGGCGACAAGGTCAATGTCGAAAGCGACATGATGGTCAAGTACATCGAGCGCATGCTCGAGGAGCGGGGTGTGCTTGCCGCGGCAGGCCGATAGGATGCGCCCAGCGGGCGAAAGCCAGCGAGTGAGTTCGCCGTTTCACGGAGGATGGTCATGAGCCTGATGCAGATACCGCGCAAGATCGAGTACGCGCTGAGGGCCATGATCTATCTTGCCGACCGCCCCGGCGGCATCGCTCGCGGCACCGAGATCGCCCATCACGAACATATCCCCAAGTACTACCTGGAGAAGGTGATCCGCGATCTGATGCGTCGCGGGCTCGTCAGCGCGCGCCGCGGTCCCGGCGGTGGCTACCAGCTCGCACGCCCCGCGCCGGCGATCACGTTTCGCGACATTATCGAGGCGGTCGAAGGCCCGATCACGCTCAACGTATGCACCGACGGTTCCAGCTCATGCGCGCTTCAGCCGAGCTGCCGGATGTACCGGGTGTGGGAAAAAGGCCAGCGCCTGCTGCTCGAGGTTTTTTCCGACACCACGCTCCAGGACATCGCTTCCTCCAAACCTTCCCTGCCGATAGCCTTCGCGGTCGAGCCGGCCCACGTGCTGGCGGCCGAGGAAAAGCGGCCTTAATCCGGCGTTGAACGCTGCGTTCCCTGGATATGCCGTCCGCGCCCTTCGCTTGCGCTGGGCCCGGAAAATATCGGCTCGTTCGCCGATTCGGTCGAAATGCGCGGTCCACAAGCGATGACCGCGGAGCAGACGATCGCGATGGAGATGGACGAAACCGCGCCCCGGCAGCGGCGCGGCGCGCCGGTCTTTTCCGAAAAGACGTTCTACCTTGAAGAGTTCTACGGCAAA
>JAKAVX010000484.1 GCA_021827465.1 Deltaproteobacteria bacterium
ACTTCTCGACTGAAACATCCAGTGCTTTAGCGGGAGCATCGGCCGTGCCAGCGCGCCGAGTGCGACTTCGCGCTCTCGGGATCCTGGAAAATTGGCCTTGAGCGAAAAGAATCCCTGCACGCAGGAGGGGTCTCGCCTTCTCGCCGATCGGCTGGTTCTGAACGATTCAACCGGCGCCTTCGGCAACACATATTCCGCCCTGCGAACCCGTATTTGCCGTTCGCCAGAGCCAAAAAGCTGGTAGGAGTCTTGAGCTCAGTTGACTTGCATTAGTCCGAAGTCGGAGGGTACTCGCAGAGGAAAGATTTGCCATGAACGATCAAATTCCGGCAAACGCGCCTGACACTTCCGCATTGCCCGGCAGGCTTTTGCAGATGGTAAGCGCCGCGTGGAACACACAGACGCTGTTCGTGGCCGCAAAACTCGGCATCGCCGATCTGCTTGCAGCGCGCCCGATGAGCAACGAGGAGTTGGCGCAAGCCACTGGCGCCCACGTCCGCTCCTTGGCGCGCCTGATGCGCGCGCTGGTCAGTCTGGAAATTTGCGCCATTGGTCCCGACGGAAAATACCAACTAACGGCGCTAGGCGGTTATCTGCGGCGTGACGTTCGCGATTCCGTCCGCGGCATGGCGCTCCATTGGGGTGGCCAGCTCTGGGAGGCGTGGGGCCATCTGCTCGACTGCGTGATGACCGGCAAGAACGCCCGCGGCAGCGAAGACCCCTCGGCGATCTTCGCTTCCTTCATGGGCGATCCAGAACAAGCCGCGATCTTCAACCGGGCGATGGTGAACATCACCGAGGCGGTGGCCGAGGCCGTCGTGCGCATTTACGATTTCACCGGGATGACGCGAGTCGTCGACGTGGGCGGCGGTTACGGCGCGATGCTTGCCGCGGTTCTGCGGGCGTATCCCTCGATGCGCGGGGTGCTCTTCGATCTGCCGCAAGTGATTCCCGGGGCGAGGAGGTATCTCGATGACGGCGGGGTGCTGGCGCGATGCGAACTGATCGAGGGCAGCTTCTTCGACCGGGTTCCGGGCGCCGCCGACGCCTGCCTGCTCAAGAGCATCATTCACGATTGGCCCGACGACCGAAGCGTCGAGATCCTGCGCAACTGCGCCGCTGCCGTGAATTCCGCTCACGGCAAGATTCTTCTTATCGAGCACGTCATGCCTGAGCGGATCGATTCGAGTCCGGCGCATCGTGGGGCGATCCGCGGCGACCTCAACATGATGGTCGCGACGGGCGGAGGCGAGCGCACCGCCGAGGAATTCAAAGCCCTGTTCGCACGAGCGGGCCTGCGGCTTGGCCGGATCGTGCCGACCGATTCGGGTTACTGCGTGATCGAAGCGGCTGGCGCATAGGCGAGTCCACGATACTCCGGTGTTGGGCTCTTGTTCCTTCCGGAAGTCGTCGATGGCCGGATCAGTTCTAAAAATTTCGAGAAGGATGCCGTCTTCGAGAACGCGTGAAATCGCGAAGCGCGCCAGCTGATCAACCTGTCGGGCTCTGCGGTACAGCAGATTCTCTCTTTTATCTCCAGCCCGCGGGAAATTTCGTCGGGAACCCAGAGGCCGCCGAAGGTCTGACAGTAGAAATTTTCGGTTGATGCTGATCGACATTTCGCGTCTGCTGGCGTGGCCGGACTACTCCTCCAGCGCGGTGCGCCTGCGCCACCAGGCGTACAGCGGCGGCAGCATCAGGAACACCACCGACACTTCCGTCAGCATCCCGCCGACCACCGGCGCCGCGATTCGCCGCATCAGCGACGATCCCGTTTCATGGCCCCAGAAAATCGGCAGCAGCCCGAAGATCAGCAGCGAGAGCACCATCAGGCGCGGCCGCAAGCGGCGCAGCGCCCCGCGCGTGACCGACGCCTCGATTTCGCCGCCGGTCAGCGGCGCACCCTTGTTCAACGCGGCCTGCTCGGTGTCCTTGATTATGTAGATAAGCATGACGACGCCGCCTTCGACCGCGAAGCCGATCAGAATGAGCATTCCCATCCACGCCGCGATACTCATGTTGTATCCGAGCAGATATATCGCCCATACTCCGCCCGAGGCCGCGAACGGCAGACAGAGCATCACGATGAACGACTCGGCGGCGCTGCCGAAGTTCAGATAAAGCACGAAGAAACTGATTAGCAGCGCGATCGGCGTCACCACCGAAAGCCGCTTTATCGCTTCCTGGAGATACAGGTATTCGCCGCTCCACACCATCGAGTAACCGCGCGGCAGCTTGAGGTCCGCAAGCGCGGCGTTGGCCTTCTTGACGTAGGTTCCGATATCCGTGTCGGGCAGCAGATCGATATAGATCCAGTTGGTGAGCCGCCCCGCTTCGGTCTTTACCGCGGTCGGCCCGGCCGTGCTCTCGATGTCGGCGACCTGCGAGAGCGGCACCTGCGCGCCCGACTGCGTATAGATGTCCACGCGGCCGAGCGCCTCGCGGCTGTCGCGCAGTTCGCGCGGATATCTGACGTTGACCGGGTAGCGTTCCGGGCCTTCGACGGTGGTCGTTACGTTGAGGCCGCCGATCGCAAGCTGGACCGCATCCTCGACGTCCTTGATGGTGAGTCCGTAGCGCGCGGCCTCGCGCCGATGGATATGGAAGTTGATGTAGTTCGCTTCATAAACGCGATCCGACAGCACGCTTCGAGTGCCGGGCATGCCGCGCAGCCGTTCTTCGATGGAGCGGCCGATGTTCTCCAGGGTCTTGAGGTCGCCGCCTAGCAGTTTGAGTCCGAGCGTGGTTTTGACTCCGGTGTTGACGTTGTCGACGCGCTCCTTGATGGGCATGCTCCAGGCGTTGATGATGCCGGGAAAGCGAAGCGCGCGATCCATCTCGGTGACCAGCCGGTCGGGCGTTATCCCGGCGTGCCAGGTGTCGCGCGGTTTCAGCTTGATGAGAATCTCGCCCATGTAGAGCGAGACCGAATCGGTCGCAGTTTCCGCGCGGCCCATCTTTCCGAGCACGTGCTCGACCTCGGGAAAATGCATCAGGATACGGTCTGCGCGTTGCAGCAGGAGCTTGGACTGGGTGACGGAGATGCCGGGATACGCGGTCGGCGCGTAAACCAGGTCGCCCTCGAACACGGGCGGCAGGAACTCAAGGCCCATCCGCGACCACGGCACGATAGTGCTGATGAGGATCATGACGAAAACCACGCCGACTATTCGCGGATGCCTCATCGCGGAGCGCAGCGCGGGCCGATAAAGCCGCTGGAAGAAGCGATCCAGGATGTTTTCTTCGTGACCGTTGCCGGCGCGCATCAGGTACGCCATCAGCGCTGGCACCAGCGTGACCGAAAGCAGCGCCGCCGCCGCCATACATACCGTTCCGGTCATCGCGAGCGGCTTGAACAGCCGGCCGGCCTGCGCGGTCAGCGCGAAGATCGGGATGAAGCTGAGCGTGATGATGAGCAGCGAGAAGAACAGTGCGGGGCCGACCTCTTTGGCGGCTGCGACGATCGCGTGCTCGCGCGACTGC
>JAKAVX010000485.1 GCA_021827465.1 Deltaproteobacteria bacterium
CGCACCGCGTCTCTAAGCGCTGGACGTGAAAGACACCGTTTTCATGTAGGATGCGGCGTCGGCGCAGCTTGCGAAAGGCCTGAACCATGCGCGCTCAGCAGACGAGCACTTCTTGCGGGAAGCGCAGTGGCTCGGCGTTGAGACGGATGACATTTCGCGGGAGTTGGTAACGTGCGAAGGGGAGGATTATCACCTTCGCGTTTGTGCCGTGCTTCGCCATCGCCTCCACGAACGCGCTGTCGAGCGAGGTCGTGGCGTCAAGTCCGATGTCGGCGGCCATCTCCAGGTTATCCTCGCGCGTGACAAGCTTAAGATGCTTGCGCGTCATTACCTCATAGATTGGCACCCAAATGCATCCGGCCCACATCTGAATGCTTCGCGAATGGATATCGCGTAGAACGCGCTCATAGTTCGCCCTAGTCGCAGGCATGTACGGCTTCATCAGGTCCATGAGGGCCAAACCAGGGAAGTCGCCTAGTTCCGTGTGGACGCCAGGCGATGGGCTGCAGTAGATGAGTGTACCGCCGTCCTTGAGCACGAAGTCAGCGGACATACAGCCCCAGCCGGTATGGAAGAAGAGGTGATCCGTCGGCGCGAACACGCCGCAAATGGCGATATCCGCACGCCCTGCGCCCGCCACCGGGTTTTCGTACGCGTAAATCTCGTTGAATCGCTCGATCGCTCGGCGATACGCTACCGGGTGCGCGCCGAAGTTGATGAAAATAACGCGCCCGCGCTTATCGAGCAGAACGTTCAGCGTTGCGCTCAGGCCGCACATCATCGCTGCTTCGTCGATGTCTGAACGCATTGGGCCAGCAAGCGCGCCGTAGTGGGTCTGCGGCGACATCGTAAAGTTGCAATGATTGGACTCGACAGTCTCGTCTGACACGACGCCCGGTAGAATCAGCTTGCCGCCGCCGCCATAGCCCCAATGGTTCGCCTGCGCCTGGCCAATCGCGATCTTGACGTCGCAGCGCGCGACCTCTTTGTGCAACCATACCGGCGTCCCGCGTGAGGAAATGCCGATGTACTCGTAAGCGTCCGTGTTGCGCGGCTCGTTCTGGAAGAACGAGATACCGAGACGCTCCATACGCGCAAGGTTGCTCGCGCCGATCTTCTGTTCGATGTTCGATTGTGACATCGGGAAGACCTTACCATTGGCGCATACGACGCAGGCCTCTTTGCCCGCCGCTTCGATGATGTCGAACACTGCCGGCAACAGCTTTGCGGCCGGGGTCGGCCGAAACTGGTTGTCGATGATCACGCAGACTCGCCGTGCGGAGGCCACGAGCTGGGAGAACGGGAAACCACCTACCGGGGACTCAAGCGCTTTACGCGCAGCCTCTGTGACGTTGGGCACCGGCTCGGGCTCTTGCGGATAGATCGCGGCTAGCAAGTTCTTACGGGGGATCTCAAGCTCGATCTGATCGCGGAAGACCTTGCTCTCGTCATCCGAGGCACCAATGGAAAGCGGATCAAGTGACTCATAGGGAATAAGCACTTTTTGCGTCTCTGACATGGTTGCCCCTCACCAAGCAATATCCTACACAACCGCTTTCTCACCGTAAATCGCAACTTGTCAACCGTCAAGGGCTCGGCGGCGGCTGATTGAGCACACTGCGGCAACCCGATACGGTTCAGTGGTTATACGACCATGTAATACCACGTTGAGAGGTCGATGAAGCCACAAACCGCCGAACTTGGAAGACCAACTGACCCTCGAACTCCGGTAGAGCTGCTCGCGGGGATCGGTCCGCGGCGCGCCGCGGCGTTGAAGGCCCGCGGCATCACAACCGCGCTGGATTGTCTTTTTCATCTGCCGATTCGCTACGAAGACTGGCGCGAACCGTGCGCTTACCGCGAGCTGCGCCCCGGCATGACGGCGACCGTGGCGGGAACGCTGCGTCAATCGAGTGAACGCCCGATGGTGCGCGCCGGGCGCGGCCGCCGGGTGGTCACCGGCTGGCTTTTGGCCGGCGATGAGCGGATGGGGGTGGTATGGTTCAATCTTCCGCCCTACCTGGTGCGGTTGCTTCCGTTCGGCCGCGCAGTGCTGGTCCACGGCAGGATTTCGGCAGCCGCGGACGGCTCGCTGCAAATCGTCAACCCGGCCTTCCATCTCGCCGGCGCATCGCCTGCGCCTGCGCTTCGTTCCATGTATGGTCTGCCGGCGCCGATCGGCCAACGGTTATTTTCCGAGCTTGTGCGCAAGCTGCTGCGCGATATGGACGGCGTCTTCGCCGGAGCGATACCGCACACGCTGCGGCGCGCGGCGAGATTGCCGGAGCTGCTCGATGCTCTACGCTATCTCCACGTCCCTCCCGCGTCGGCGAACCTCTCGGAGTTGTGCGAGGGCCGCACCGAGGCGCATCGCGTGCTCGCTCTGGATGAGCTTTTCACCTTCGAGCTGGCGATGCAGTTGGACCGCCGCCGTGCGGCGGCCAAACCAGGATTTGCCTTCGCGGGCCCGCATCCGCTGAGCGCCGCTTTGCTCGCGGAACTGCCGTTTGCGCTGACCGATGCGCAGCACCGGGTGATTCGGGAAATTGACGCCGATCTGACCTCAGGGAGTCCGATGAACCGGTTATTGGTCGGCGACGTCGGCAGCGGCAAGACGGTCGTCGCGTTATGGGCCGCTTTGCGCGCGGTCGAGTCGGGACGGCAAGCGGCGATCATGGCGCCGACCGAGCTTTTGGCCGAGCAGCATTATCGCGCGTTTCAAAGGTACGGCGCCGGGCTGGGCGTACCCAATGCCCTGCTAACCGGCGGTGCGAGCGGCGCCGAGCGCGTGGAGTGTTTGCGCGGCCTGGCGCGCGAGCGCATCTCGCTCGTGTTCGGAACTCACGCGCTGATTCAGCGCTCGGTCGCGATGCCTGGCTTGGGTCTGGCCGTAGTCGACGAGCAGCATCGCTTCGGCGTCTTCGATCGCGCCCGGCTAAAGGCGCTCGGCCCGAATGCCCATATGCTGCTGATGACGGCGACGCCAATCCCGCGCAGCCTTGCGCTCGTGCTCTTCGCCAATCTGGACGTGTCGTTTCTCGACCAGATGCCGCCCGCGCGCGCCCCGGTGACGACCCGGATCGTCGCGGAGAATCGCTTCGAGGCGGTCGAAGCGCTCGTACGCCGCAAAGTGAGCGAGGGCGGGCGCGCCTATTTCGTTTTGCCCGCGATCGGGGGAGAGGGGGAGCCCGCGGCCGAAGAGGAGCAACGGCGGACGGTCGCCGCGATGGTGCAGACGCTTTCGCGAGGCGCGCTTGGCGACCTTCAAATCGGCGTCCTGCACGGCCGGATGGCCGGCGCGCGGCGGGAGGATGTGATGCGCAATTTTCGTGACGGTAAGCTGGACGTGCTGGTTGCGACCACGATGGTCGAGGTGGGCATCGACGTGCCGGAAGCGAGCGTGATGGTCATCGTCGACGCCCAACGCTACGGGCTTGCTCAGCTTCATCAGTTGCGCGGGCGCGTCGGGCGCGGCGCTCTC
>JAKAVX010000486.1 GCA_021827465.1 Deltaproteobacteria bacterium
TCGTAACCGCGCTTGAGAGAGCCGGCTTCTTCATCCATCATTCCAGCGGCAGCCACGTTCAGTTGAAGCATCGCGAGCATCCGGAGCTTCGAATCACTGTGCCGTATCATTCCGGCGACGTGCCTCGCGGCACGCTCCGTTCGATTATTCGGCAGGCCGGTCTTACGGTCGAACAATTCTCCGCGCTTCTATAGACCTCGTCGGCCATGCGGCGTCCATGCGTACCGCCGTGCCGTCCCTTAAACGGCGCAGCGGTGCAACATCACTGCGTCCACCAAGATCTCGTTCGCTGGGCGTCGAACAACTCTAGGTGACCGCAGTTCTCGCACGCCAGAACATTCATTTCGTCGACGTGGTGCGCCTTTGCCTGCAGGTCAATTGCCTTTACGAGTTCAGCGGTGTACCCGACCCGTGCCTGACCCACGCGGGTGTACCTACCGAGTCCGCAGAATCTGCACTTGATGCCGATCGATGGCTTGAGCGGCGCGTAATTTCCCATAACGAGATCCCGCACCTTTCTTAATTGCCGACGAAAGTCATTGACGTTGAGTCGGTCGGACGGTCTTTCGACGAGCAGCTTATCTAACAACATGTGAACGTGCTCCCAGCGCTGATCGCCGAGCGCTTGCGTGAGCGGTGTGACCCGATGTCCCTCACGGGCGAAGATCGAACCGCCGGAAAGCATCCAGTAGAGAACCTTGCCGAGCGCATAAACGTCGGTCTTTTCGGAGGGGCCCCCCAAAGAACTGCGCATCCCCGACTCCATCTCAGGCGCGATGTAATTTATCGGCCCCATCGCTTCCTCGTGCAGCGTGATGGATTCGTTTTCATCGACATGGCAAATGCCGAAATCTGCAATTACTGGGGTGCGGTCGGCCCGCACGAGCATATTCGCAGGCTTAACATCCCGATGGACGATCCTGGCCTTATGCGCGGCGGCGAGGGCGTCGCAGATTGGGTCCAGAATCTCGACGCCTTTGGCGATGTCGCCCTTGAACGCCTGTCCGCCGATTTTTTCGAGGGAACCGCCTTCGCAATATTCCATCACATAGTAATAAGGCTTTTGGTCAACGCAGTAATCGACGATGCGAATGATGTTCGGATGGTTTAATTTAGTGACCGCGTCGATCTCTTGTTTGAACCTAATGATTCGCCTGTCGTCCTTAAGCTTCTTGAGGGCGAACTCGCCCTTTTCTCTTCCGCTGCCGTCGGTGACGCGCTCGATCTTGCCTTGGCCACCCTCTCCAATAGTTTTCCCTTCTATTCTCCAGCGACCGTATGCCATAGCTGTTATCTACACGACTACCGCGCTACTTTCATTCGATTAGCGACATCTCGCTCTCCGTGAGACCGTACAGCCGATATATCGCGGCGTCCGGTTCGCGCGCTACGGCGCCAACAGCGCCTGGCAGCAGCTCTCCATCCTCGCGCGCAACCCGATCCGCGGCTTCCAAATGCGCTCGGCTCTGGCTGGAGCTAGTTCACCAAGCCGGCCATTCAGCGCATTATCTCGCCCAGGCCCGCCGGGCCGCAGTAACGCTCGACGTTATGGAACTGCGCGGGCACCTGCTCGTTTATGACTGTATCGTGACCCTGAGGATCGGCGTCGAACAGGTAGGTTGCTTGCCGATCTTTCAGGTTCCAGATTATGGTCAGCGATGAGCCGCTTACGTCCTGAACGCCGACGCCAGGGACCATGCGGGCGCGCGGCGCGTTCAGCGCGACCTTCCACAGTTTGAGGTCCGAGTCGTAGAGATCCTGCCAGAAGATCGCGTAGCTGCTTTTGTCGACGTACATGATCCGGCGCCCGTAGCAGTAGCCGGCCGCTTGGGACGGAATCCGACGCACGTCCAGGACATAAACGTCGCGCAGCTCCCAGTTGCCCCATGACGGCTTGGGCCATCCAAGCGGCATGTAGTATTCGGACGGAAACTTGCCGAATTGGGTGTTGAAGTTCACCAGCGCCAGTATTCGGCGTTCTCCCAGCAGTTTTGCCGAGAACCGGGTGATATTCCCGTTAAACCCGTAGCGCCGATCGTCGGGTGTCATATCGCTGCCGAATTCGGGAGCACACCGCGAGGAGGTGTTGATCCGCAGCGTCCGGCGCAGCTCCGGGACAAAGGCGTACATGTCTTCGGGCTTTGCCAGATCCTGGTAAAAGATGGTCAGGCTGGCTTTGTACTTGAGCTGCTCCGGCTCCTCGACCATCGTCCATTCGGTGTAATCGCGCGGACCGGCTCCGGCAACGGTCATCGGCACGCCAGGGTCGGTGTTATGGCGCATCTGACGGTACACCATGATGATCTGGTTGCACGCGACATTTCCGTAGCGGTCCTGAAGGCAGAACGTTCCCATGCCGTCGGGAGTGTGGACGATGAGATGCGGCAGGTAGCGGTACCAGACGTTGGCCAGGACTTTCCAGCCGGCATGGGGTGGTGCCGGATTCGGAAAGGGCTCTCCTGCGACGTAGTTCTTTAGTATAAGGCCGCCGTCGTCGAGTTGAGCGATCGTTACCTTGGAGGCGTACTTCCGCGTCGCCTCGACGTATCCGGCGGGAAGCGGATGCCTGATGGTGGGTCCGACGGTCATCGAAACGCCGGCCGGCATCTTCCAGGAACTCTTGCCCTCAAAAAGTAGCTGCATGCCATCGGGCATGAACCGGCGGTACTGCTGCCAGTTTTTCATGGTGATGACGGTCCCCGGTGCGATACTGCCCGGATCTTTTGCGGCCGCTGACGACGACGCCGCTTGGCCCGGCGCAGCGGCCAGCACAAGTGCAGCCACGCTTGCAGCCATGAGGCAGACGTTGATCGGGATTCGACGAATCGATGACATGCTAAATGGCTCCCCCGGCATTCTGTATCACGAACTGGTTCCGGTGCGTCAAACGCTGGACGCTAGAGCGCGTTATTGTGCTGTGACGGCGCACGCAAAAGTTGGCGGGCGCGCCGGTCGGGCGCTGAGGCCTTAGGTCGTGCTTCGCACCAGCCGTGAAAGTAGCACCAGCGCGACGGCTCCGAGCGTCGCCGTCGCGAGCGCACCGATCATGCCATGGGTTGTAGCGGAAGGGGCGATCCCGAGTGCGCGAAATAACCAGCGGCCGATTGCGCCTCCCACCAGGCCGAGCAACAGGTCGCCGATTAGGCCGTAGCCTGCGCCTCGCACCAGGCGCCCGGCAAGCCATCCCGCGACGACTCCGACCAGAAGCGCTGCGATCATAAGCGGCCCGAGCTCACCCTTACTTCTTCTGTTCCATCGGCGCGTTGCAGCACTTGAGCGTGCCCGCTCCGCCCTTGGTGACGATTATACGCGCGCCGCATTTGGCGCATTCGTACATCTTGCCGAGTTGGTTGGCCATCTGGTTACGGAAGCCGCCTCCCCTCCTGGTTCGATTCAATTTCCTTTGAAAAGCGGTTTTCGCCTTTCCGAAAACGCGCGCACGCCTTCGGAACGATCATGAGTCGGCTGGAGCAGCGCGTA
>JAKAVX010000487.1 GCA_021827465.1 Deltaproteobacteria bacterium
TAACGAGGTGGCGGCGATCTGTGAATCGGTTCCCGGGACGGATGTGCAGACCGTTATGGAGGCGTTGCATCTCGATCGCCGCCTCTCCCCAGTCCTTGAGGGCGTAGTCGTGCGCCCGCAGGTGCTGACCTATCTTGCGGCGGGAGCGGGGTTCGGCGGAAGCTGCCTACCGAAGGACATAGCCGCGTTATTGCACTTCGGTGCCGAAAACGGCGTTGCCATGCCGCTTCTTCGATCCGTGCTCGACGTGAATCTGGCTCGCCCCGCGAAGCTGGCCGAAATGCTTCGCCGGGAACTCGGAGCGTTAAACGACAAAAAGATAGCGTTGTTGGGTCTGGCTTTCAAGCCCGGCACCGACGATTTGCGCGAATCGCCCGCGTTGCGCCTCGCGGCGGTGCTTCTCCAAGAAAGGGCCGAGCTTTTCGCAGTCGATCCATTTGCCGCCAATTACACCCCGGGATCTGTCGATCCGCGGATCCGGAGGGCGGTTGATCCGCGCGAGGCTTTTCGTGGCGCCGATGCGATTGTGCTGGTCACCGCGTGGCCACAGTTCATAGAGTGGAATTGGGAAACGCTCGTCGCGCTGATGCGTACCCCGGTCGTCTTAGATGGGCGAAACGCACTTCGCGGCGTTCGGATGCCTGCGGATACACGGTACAGGTGCATAGGGACGGCGGAGTCGCCGCGGGAGACTGCAAGCGTTGGCTAAGGTAACATCTGTCGTCCGTGAGGACGCAACGCGCGTGGCCGCGACGTGGAAGGGCGCTCTTGTCGAACTCTCCGGCACGACCCTGCTGATATCTGGGGCGGGTGGCTTTTTGTGCAGTTTCGCGCTCGACGTGATTGTTGCATTGAACGAGGTATTCGACGAGCCCGTCACGGTTATCGCAATGGACAACTACAAGACCGGCTTGCCGGAACGGATCGCGCATTTAAACGACTACCCGAATATGCGAGTGGTCAATCACGATGTGTCGACAGCGTACGTTCCAGAGTGCGCCGTTGACTGGATAATACACGGCGCCAGTATCGCCTCCCCGAGCTTCTACCGCCGCTACCCGTTGGAAACGATCGACGCAAATGTTAGCGGAACGCGCCATATGCTGGAACTTGCACGAACTGCCGGCGTCAAAGGCTATCTGCAACTGAGTTCGAGCGAAATTTATGGCGATCCGGAGCCGGCGGCGATCCCAACCTCGGAGGAATATACGGGTCGCGTTTCTTGTACCGGCCCGCGCGCATGTTACGATGAGTCGAAGCGGCTAGGCGAGACGCTCAGTATGACATACCATCGGCTCTACGGCGTCCCAGTGAAGATCGTCCGGCCCTTCAACGTCTATGGTCCGGGCCAGCGCTTAGACGACGCGCGAATCATTCCGGACATGATGTCTGCAGCCATCGAGGATCGGCCTATTGTGCTTTTCAGCGATGGGCGAGCGACGCGTGCCTTCTGCTACATTTCCGATTTCGTCGCCGGCATGCTTCTCGTCATGGCGCGCGGAGCATCCGGCGAGGCGTACAACGTCGGCAACGATGAGGAAACCTCCATCGCGCAGGCTGCGCAGACGATGGTTCAAATCGCTGGCTCGAGCAACGTGATGATCGAGTACCGCATTAGCGAAGATCGGGAGTATCTCACAGGTAATCCGCATCGCCGCTGCCCGAATCTAAGAAAGGTCTTTGCGGCAACCGGCTGGCGCCCGAGTATCGGTATCACCGAGGGGTTTGAGAGAACGCTGCGGTCCTATCGTGTCGAGCTCGCATCCGTTTGATGCGTTCGCGTCACCGGACATACGCCGCCCTAGGAGTTTGTCGACTTTGAGCGCAGGCGGCCAAGCGGAATGGGCGATGATTTGCGATCCGCAACGCTTGCACCAGCCAAGGAATGTACGGCGATCGGCGACCGCATTGCGCGAGGGCTCATCCCGCTTTGGCCAGTGTGAACGTCGGCGTGTGCATTGGCTTGAGTTTGCAGGCTCCGCCTACCAAACACCACTCGCCGCTCATTTCTTCGTGACCTCGCAAAGAAAACTGGCGAAATCCCAGGACGCTCTTTACGATACCGAAGAACGGTTCAATTATTGCCTTGCGTTGGCCGTAAATGTTGTGTCCAGCTTTGGTTCGCAATTGGTGCTGTATCTGCTGGTTCGGCATCGCGAACCGCGGAAGCCCCGGCGATTCCCGGCGACGTTCCAGCCCACCCGCGTGACGCTCTCGACCGATGCTGATGTAAGGCGGGAGGTTGTTCCATTCACATGCTTTGCCGTTCGTCTCGCTATAACAGCCCGCGTCGACCAAGACTTCGCCGACGTGCCCGAGCGACGCCGGGAGCACCGAAAGGCGGGATATGATCGGCTCGAGCGGCGTCCGATCCGTAGGCCGCTGGCTGACCTCTATCGCTACCAACAAGCGCGAGTCACAGTCAACTGCTTCTTGCGCGTCGTATGCTTGAACGAGTCCGTCGGCGGATGGCATGATTCGCGAGTCATCATCGGTCAAATGTACCTGCGCGGTCTGATTCATCGAGCGTGGTGGACGGACTGGTTTTCCGCCCCTTTGCTTTTTGCCGGTTTCGCGTTCGCGGGCCGTTCGTTCGCCCATTTTCAGGTCGCGCTCGGCTTGCTCGCTCGCGAGCCGCTCCTGTTCGCGAACGCGGATACGCTCCCTGGCCTGCGCAATCGCCTGCAGGCAGGTGTCTCGGCGCGCCAACTCTTCTGGAACGTCCATCCCGTCAGGAATCTCGCTCACGTCGGCCCTCTCCGCCAGACGCAGCGAGCGCTCGATCTCGCCCTTGATCCGACGCTCCAACTTCGTGGCGTGCCCGTAACTGAGTGCATGATGTTTGGAAGCGTTCGCCTTCATTTTCGTTCCGTCGATGCTGACGCGGCCGACCTTGAGCATTCCACTCTCGGCAGCGATCAGGGGGATCTGTTCGAAGAACGTTTGCGCCTGCGGCAAGAAACGGCGTCGGAAGTCGCAGATCGTATCGTGTTCAGGGCGCGGGCTGGCTGCCACAAAGCGAAACGCGACCGAATCGTACGTCGCCCGCTTCGACTTGCGAGAGGAGAATGTTCCAGTCGCACCGCCGTAGAAAAACAGCGGAACCGTCATCTCGGGCTGATAGGCTTCGCGCCCACGACTGGCGTACTACGCCCGCAGCGCACCCATCTCGAGCTTCGCCACGATCTCAGCAATAAAGCGTGCCAGATGATTTGTGGGCAGTCAGTCCTGAACGTTGGAAAGCAACAAGAACATCGTATCTCGATCAAGAGGTCGAAAGTGATCGCTCACGGATTCAAGTGTAACAGACGAATAACCCGTCGAAAGGCCTACGGGCTCCCAGCAAACGTGATAGCCGAAGTCATGGGCAGGCCAGCGCGGATGCAGCGGATGCAGCGAGAGGCGAAGCGAGCAGTATCCGCGCTTAGTTGGTCATGTGTCGCAGATCAGTTATGGACGGCCTACGAGTCGCTGGATC
>JAKAVX010000488.1 GCA_021827465.1 Deltaproteobacteria bacterium
TCCCGAGGTCGCCGTGGTCGGACTGACCGACAAGCAAGCCGTCGAGCGCGGCTACCGATGTGCGTGCCGGACCGTAAAGATGGAGCAAGTGCCGCGGGCGCAGGCAGTGCGTAATCCGCACGGCGTAATCAAGATGGTAGCCGAGCGCGAAAGCCGCCGTGTGCTGGGAGTTTCGATGGTTGGAATGGATGCAGCGGAGGTAATTCACGAGGCCGCGATGGGAATCCGGCTGGGAGCGACAATCGACGATTTCGTTGGCATGCTGCACATCTATCCAACGATGTCCGAAGCTCTGAAGATCGTCGCGCTCTCGTTCACGAAGGACATCTCGAAACTGAGTTGCTGTGCCGAATGAGGTCAGACAGCGGCGCCCGAGCGGAAGCTCGGCTATGGCGGTTGTCACTCCGCTTGTTGGCTTCAGGGTTTTCTGGCCGGGAGAGAATACGTGGAACCTGCTCGGCGATACGATTCTGATTGGCGGAATGGATCTCTGCTTCGGTCCGGAACTGATTCGGGGCCACTATTAGCGGCGTTCAGCGGTCTGTGTGGATTGCGCTGCGCCGAAAGCTCCTGCCGGTGGAGCTGATCGGCCAATCTCGGCAGGCACAAGCAGGGCCAATCGGCACATGGGGTAACGGCGGACCGCTTCTCGCATGGCGATAGCGCAGAACCCGTGCCGGGATGATAATGTTGCAACGCTGGTCGGCGAATGACCGGGAAATGTGACGTAGAGGATTAATCATGGAAGCCACGCTTGCGGCGCCGGGCTCAACTTACCGCAGGGATCTGCGCTGCTATTATCGCTCGATGATTTTGATCTCCTCCGGCGCGATCATGATGCTGGCGAGCGTTCTCGCCGCGCTGGCGCTGACCCTTGTGCCTTGGGGAAACCTGCTGACCCACGTGACAGTGGCGCGCGCGGCGGTGGTCAGCCTCTTTGCTGTGTTCATGCCGGTTCCGATTTCGCGCTCGATGTGATGTATGCAGCGCAGCTTCAAAACAGCGGCGTCGCCTCGGGTTATGTGATGTTGTTTTTGATGACGCTGGGAACGTACAGCATCATTCCACCATCTATCTCTGGCGGGAAGTTTCCCGGCGGCTCGCGGTAATCCTGTTCGCCTTCTTCTGGTTGCTTGGATTCGGCTGCGCGCTTTTGCTTTAGGCTTACGAGTCGCAGTCTTTCTGACGCCGGACGCGCGACGGGTCAAGTTGGTAGCCGACACCACGATCAACCCTCCCTACGTGGACCGTGCTTTGGGGGGAGCGGGGGATGGCCTGCGCCGCTTCTTTTCAGCGACCGCCGCGCCGCTCGTCGCGTTGCGCCGAGGCATGCGGCGCACAAAAGCGCGGCCGCCGGGTGTTAAACCGGCGCCCGCGCGCGGTGTCTATTCAACCTGCCTATTCGGCGTGTTGAACGTTCAAAATGTAGTCGGCGACTCTTTGCGCTTGTGCGGCGGCGTGGATCACAAGCTTACGATCATCGCGAAGCTTCTTGAGCCATCCTTGAATGTAAGCGGTTTCGTTGTCGATGACAGCGGGCGAGATTCCCGCTTCCGCGCACAGATAGGCGGCTGACATCTCCGCGATGATCTCCTCGAAACTGTACGTGGGCGAGCCGAACGGCGCGGCTTCCGTGATCGATTTGCGATTGAGCCGCTTCGGGTGACCGGTTGCGTGACTCATTTCATGGTAGGTCGTGGCCATCTGCTCTTCGGCGCTGATGAAGAGCTCGCGCGGGGGTAGAGTGATGCGATCGGTGACGCTGCTGTAGAACGCCTTCGATCCAGCGTACTGAATCTCGGGCGGGTTGGGCATTCCGGCGATGATCCGTTCGGCCGCTTCGATCGGATCGTGCTCGTGAGTTTCGATCTTCGGCAACTTGTCGAGGACCGCTTGCGGCAGTTCACATTGTTCGAGATTGAAGACCCGGTAGTAGCGGAGCAGGAATCGGCGGTAGGCCTTCTTTTCGGGCGCCTCGTCGTGGTCGGGGTCTTCCGAATTCTCGTTCTCGTCTTCGACTTTCCAGAAAACCACGATCGTACTCTCCTCACCTTTGCGGACGTGTCCGCCAAGCTCGTTAGCCTGGCGAATCGTAAGCCAGAACGGCGAAACGTACTTGGAAGTCGACAGCAGAAAATAGTTGATGCCCCTGTACGGGCGATTACTAACCAGATTTCGCGGCAATCCGGTCGAGGTCCACGGCCTGCGCCAAGGCACGACGCCCTGTTCAAGCAGATTGATTATCTTCTCGGTAACGATTGCATAGATATCCATTTTCGTAATCTCCGATCCGATCGGTGTTCAAACTGGGTCGGCTATGCAGCCGCCTCGATGTTCTGCGCGTCCCGAACCCGACGGCACGCGGTTAGGTAATGGGCGCTGTCGAGTTCGATCCCGATAAAATTGCGGTCGAGGTCCTTCGCGGCAACGAGCGTGGAGCCGGACCCGCAGAACGGGTCAAGCACAATCCCACGCGGCTTGCAGAACGCTCGGATGAGGGGCCGCAGGGCCTTGGTTGGCTTTTGCGTGGGATGAAGGCGGTTGCCGGTGTAGGGGAAGTCGAGGACATCGGGCAGCGGAGATTGCGGCAGCGTTACTTCACCCTTGGCCAGAAGATAGGCCTGTTCGTGTTCGTAGCGCAGGAAGCGAGCCGACGATGCGTATCGTTTGCAAAATACGATGTGTCCGACGATACGGAACCCCGCGGCGCGCCACGCGGAGATGAACAGGTCGGCCTTATTCCAGCCATAGAAACTCACGCAAAACGCCCCGTTTTTCAGAAGCCGGTACATCTGCATGAAAGCAGGCCGTAGCCAGCGGGCGTTGTCGTCGTTGGTGACGCCTCTGCCATCGCGCGAACGGTAGTGCGTGATATAGGGCGGGTCAGTGAGAATGAAATCTATAGTTTCTGATTCCATGCGACGCATGAGCGCGACGCAATCGCCGTGCATGACACTGTTGATTCGATAGATGTCCATTTCCGTAGTCTCCGATTGTCGTTGGGGTGGTTCGGGTGAGCCGCTTTCGCGGCTCTCCCGTGTCGCGCCGAAACTAAAAGGGGATGTCGTCGGAAGTCTCAGCCGTGGGCGCATCCGCGTTCTTGCCAAGAAAGCGGATTTGACGCGCTACGATTTCAGTGCGGTAACGCTTGCCGCTACCGTCCTTTGCTTCGTACCGGCGGGTCGTCAGCCTACCCTCGAGGTACACTTGCCGGCCTTTACTCAGGAACCGCTCGCACGTATCCGCAAGCCGTCCGAACGCGACGACGCGATGCCATTCGGTGCGGTCCTGCTTGGTGCCGTTGCGGTCCGTGAAACGCTCAGTCGTGGCCAGTGAGAAATTCGCCACGTTCCGCCCCGAGTTGGGCATAGTGCGAACCGTGGGGTTAGCTCCCAGATTGCCGATCACGATCACCTTGTTAACTGACATGACTACGAACCTCCTTGTTCGTTTGCGCCCGCTTCCCGT
>JAKAVX010000489.1 GCA_021827465.1 Deltaproteobacteria bacterium
GCCGACCTTCGTGAAGATCGCCGGCGCGATACTGGAGAGCGGACGTTTGCCGCCACGGATATCGTTCGCCGCGCCGCCGACGATTCGCGCCGCATTCGGAATTCCCGGCGCGACCGTGAAATCATCCATCGAGTTGTTGAGCACGATTCCCGCGCCCGGCACCATCAGCTTTGCGCCGAACTCGGTGTTGATCGTTGTCGTCAGCAGGGCGATGTTGCGATCTCTATCGACGACGCACAGGTGCGAGGTGCCGTGACCGCGCGGTTTCGCGCCCGGCGCCGGCTGATTGCGCGCGAGCGCCCGTGCCCTTGCCTCGCCGACATGCTCCGGTGAGAGTATCCGCGAAAGGTCGTTTGGAACGAATGCAGGATCGCCGAGCGTCGAGCGGTCCGCGAAACCCTGGCGCATAACTTCGGCCAGATGCGCGACGTACTCGGACGAGTTATGACCCATCGCTCGTAATTCGTCGGCTTCGATTATCGCGAGCGTTTCGAGCAGCGTCGCTCCCGAAGCCGGCGGCGGCAGCGTCACGACTTCGTGACCGCGATACACGCCGCGAAGCGGATCGCGCCATATCGGCGGGTACTCGGCGAAATCGTCGGCGGTCAGCAGTCCACCGAGGTTCTTCAGAAGCGCGGCGATCTCGCGTGCAATCGGGCCGCGATAAAAAACCTCAACCGGATTGTCGCCGAGCCGGGCCAGAGTCGCGCCGAGCGCAAGCGATCGCATCCGCTCACCTAGCTTCGGCGGCCTCATTGCGTCGCCGATCAGATGGCGGTTAAGTGCGCGATCGCCGGCGAGCGCCGGTGCGGTTCGCGCGATATCGCGGGCGAGATGGGCGCTGCACGCAAAGCCGCTCCTGGCGAGCCGGATCGCCGGTTCTGCGACGGTCGAGAAGCTCATCCGCCCGAGCGCGCCGAGGGCTTCGGCAAGCCCCGCAACTTCGCCCGGCGCGGCGACCGCGAGCGCTCCCGCGCGCGAGACCTCGGGATTGTCGCGGGCAGCCTCGGCATAATGTTCCGCCGTGGCGCGTAGCGGCGCGCGCTCGCGAAAATCGAGGGCATGAAAACGACCTTCGCGCGCGACGTAGATCAGCATGAAGCCGCCGCCGCCGATTCCCGAAGAGTCGGGACTTACGACCCCGAGGGCGAGCGCGGTTGCGCACGCAGCGTCAACCGCGTTTCCGCCGTGCGCCAGGATTTCCAATCCCGCCCCGGCGGCCTGCTGATTTTCCGTCGCAATCATCGCCGACGGCGCCGATTGTCGCGTTTTGCTGTCCAATCAAATCCCGGGCGAGCGGTCATTTCTGCGCAAGCGCGCAAATTCCGCTCGCAGGTTCGGAAAAACGCCACGACTCAAATACACTTCGCTTGCCGGGCGGGCAATCGGGGCCGGGCTCGAAACGGCCGCGGCGAATGCGCGACGCGCGGATCCGGTCGTCGCGGGCATGATGACCCTCCGCGATTGCCGCGCTAGGCTGGTGCGAATAATCGTTGCTCCGAACCGCCATGGTGCTGATGTCCTGATGGCTGCGATTCTGGAAGTCCGCTCACTCAACGTCCGTGTCAACGGGCGCCTGCTTCTTGGCAACGTGAACCTTGCCGTCGAGCGCGGCGACGCGGTGCTCGTGCTCGGTCCAAACGGCGCCGGCAAGACCGTCCTGCTCAAGGCCTTGCTCGGGTTGCTGCCGCACGAGGGCGACTTCGCCTGGACGCCGTCCGACCTGCGAATCGGCTACGTGCCGCAACGCGTCGACGTGGACGTTCATCTGCCGCTATGCGGGCGCAACCTGCTCGAGGCGAAGGCCGCGCTGCTCAGGCTCGGGCGTCCGGCGATCGACTCGGCGCTCGAGCGCGTGGGTATCGGATGGGACCTGATGGAGGGTCCGATCGGGCATCTCTCGGGCGGCCAGTTCCAGAAGATACTGATCGCGTTCGCGCTGCTTGGCGATCCGGAAGTGTTGATGCTCGACGAGCCGACCACGGGGCTCGACGAGCCGAGTGCGGAGAACATCTATGAACTGGCGCGCCGGCTGCGCGCCGGAGGCGTGACCGTGGTGCTCGTGTCGCACGACCTCGGGCTCGCCTACCATTTTGCGACCAAGGTCCTGTGCCTCAGCACTGTCGCCCTTTGCTTCGGAACGCCGGACGAGGCTCTGACTCCGCAAACGCTAAAGACGCTTTACGGTGCGCGCTACGAGGTTGTCGGCGGCGGTTCGTTCAGGAGCGGACGATTTTAATGGCCAGCAGCGAAGCGCTCTCGGTTTACGCGATTGTGCTCGGGACGCTGGCCGCGATCGCGGCCGGGCTGACGGGTTCGTTCGCCCTGATGAAGCGGATTACGCTGGCGGGCGACGTCATCTCGCATATCGCCCTTCCCGGGATAGGACTTGCGTTCCTGTTCGGATTCAACCCGGTCCTTGGCGGCGCGACCACGCTCCTGCTCGGCACGGTTGTAATCGCCAAGCTCGAGGAAAAGACCGGGCTAACCACCGACGCGATGATCGGCGTCGTGTTCGCGGCCTCGCTGGCGGTGGGCGCGCTGGTCACACCCGACAAGGATCTGATCGACGCGCTGTTCGGCAACCTGCGCCCGGTGACGCCGCTTGGGCTGACGCTCGGGCTCAGCGCGACCGCGCTGGTGATCGGCACGCTATGGCGGAATCGCCATCGGATGATCCTTCATCTGTTCTCGCCCGAGCTTGCCACGACGCTCGGAATCGACGGCAAGCGCTTGAACCTGATGTTCATGCTGCTCTTCGGCGTGACGGTGCTGCTCGGGCTGCAGTTCCTGGGCGCACTCCTGGCCAGCGCGCTCATCATGATTCCGCCGACGATAGGCCGGCGGCTGACCCATCGGCTCTTGCACTTCATGGCGATCTCGGCGGCCGCCAGCGTGATCTCCGTGTTGGGCGGGCTCGCGCTCGCCGCGTGGCGTCATCTGCCGCTTGGTCCAACCGTCGTGACCTTCGCGTCGGTGCTCTTTGGGCTGTCGCTGTTCATGAAGGAAAGGTGAGCGGCCCGCGCTCGGCCGATTCGACGGCGGCGCGCGTGGAGCGATTGAACGGAGCAGGGACGCGCGTAACAGTTGAAGCATGAAGACACGGCCGGGCGAACCGTATCCGCTGGGAGCGACATGGAACGGTTCGGGCGTCAACTTCGCGCTTTTCTCGGAAAACGCAACCAAAGTTCGTCTCTGCCTTTACGGTGACGACGGTAACCGCGAGACCGGTGCGGTCGAGATGACCGAACGTACCGGTGCAGTCTGGCACATATACCTTCCCGAGGTTCGCCCCGGACAACGCTACGGCTATCGCATCGACGGGCCTTACGAGCCCGAAAGGGGGCTGCGCTTCAACCCGCTGAAACTACTGCTCGATCCCTACGCGCGCGCAATCGACCGCTCGCTCGAATGGGACGACGCGGTTTTCGGTTATGCGGTCGGCGAGTTTTCCGAAGACCTGCAG
>JAKAVX010000490.1 GCA_021827465.1 Deltaproteobacteria bacterium
CTGCTCGTAGAGATCGGCAAGGTTGCGATGGGCCGCTATCAGAGCGGGATCGCATTCGAGCGCCTGCAGGAGGCTCCGGATCGCATGATCGGCCGCTCCGAGCTTGCGGTAGAGAAGCCCGAGCTTGAGATAAACCTCCGCGTTGGCGGGAGCCGACGACGCCGCACCCAAAAGATGCCGCAGCGCGTCGGCAAGATCGCCCTGTTCCTCGAGCAGCGCCGCAAGATGCATGTGCGTCTCGAAGCTCGCGGGTTCGTGCGTTGCGAGATTGCTGTAGATGGAAAGCGCGCGCAGCGGATCCCCTTCGGCGAGCTTGCGCGCTTCGTCGAAACGTTCGCGGGCGCGCGCAGCGCCAAACCGTTCATCCACCTTGCCCCGGACGACGCGACGCTCGAAGTCGAGAATCAGTTGCCCGGTCTCAGCCTCGAAGCATACCCGTCCGTCGCGCACCACGATTCGCCCCTCGAGATTTTCCAACTTGAGCGAGCTTACCGGGCGCGTGGGACCGACCATCTCGCGCACGCGCTCGACCGCGCGCTGGACGGGCTCAAGATGGCGGCGGCTCGGGAGCAGCTCCTTCGCCAGCCGCATCACCAGCAGATCCTTGAAGACGAAGCGGTAGCGGCGGCCGCGCGTCGCCGAGGGACTTATGAACCGGTGCTTGACCCAGTAACGAATACGTTGGGGCGGCACCGCGAGAATCCGCGCTGCCGCCCGGGTTGAGAAAGTTCCGCTCGCTCCTCCGCCTTCTCCCATCTATCCGCCAACGCCACGGAGTATAGAAATCGCGACACCAGCTCTCAATGATTCAGCAACGGGTTTCTTAACAGCTGTGGACAGAAGTTGACGGAATCGTACGGGTCACAACGAATTGCCATCGTACGGGTAGCAGCGAATCGCATCGTACTGTACGGTCACAACGAATTGCCATCGTACGGGTAGCAACGAATCGCCATCGCAGGGTCGCAATGAATCGCTATCGTATGTCTGCCTAATCGACCAGTTCCTTGAGCAATCGGCTGACCTTGACCACCGCCTCGACCGCATTGCGAGCGTTGTCGAGCCGGTCGAGCGCCTGCTGACGGGTCATCCCGGGACCCGTGATTCCGAGCCCGACCGGCTTGTCGAACTGCATCGCAAGCTGAGCGCCCGCGTTCGCCGCCGCGCCGATTACGACCTCGTCATGCTTGGTATCGCCCTTGATCACCGCGCCCAGCATCACGACGCCCTCCACGTCCTTGCGCATGAGCAACCGCTTCACCACCGCCGGCATATCGTACACGCCGGGAACGTGCACGACGCGCGACACCTCGGCTCCCAGCAGTTCCGCATGAGCACGCGCCCGCTCGAGCATCTGCGAGGTCACGTCGAAGTTGAAATCCGCGACCACGATCGCGATCTTCACGCGACGCTCCTTTCCAGGTTCACGGCCTCACGCACCTCAACGCCCGAGCCGCGCAGGTAGCGCTTGAGTTCGGGAATCGGGTACTCGCCGTAATGGACTATCGAGGCGACGATCGCCGCGTCGGCGCCACCCGCGGTGAACGCCTCGCGCAGATGCTCCGCGGTTCCCGCGCCGCCCGAGGCGATCACCGGAATCGAAACCGCGTCGCTGACCGCGCGCGTTATCTCCAGATCGTAGCCGAGCTTGGTGCCGTCGCGATCGATCGAGTTGATGCACAGCTCGCCCGCGCCGCGGCTTTGGCCCTCGCGCGCCCATTCGACGACGTCGCGCCCGGTTGGCGTTCGTCCGCCGTCGATAACGACTTCGTATCCGCTCGGAAGCCCCGGCTTTCCGTTCTTCGTCACCTGCATCGAGAGGACGATACACTGGCTGCCGAACGCCTTCGCGCCCTCGGATATAATTGCCGGATTTCTCACCGCGCCCGAATCTATCGAGACCTTCTCGGCCCCGGCAAGCAGGACCGCGCGCATGTCTTCGAGCGTTCTCAGCCCGCCGCCGACGCTGAACGGGATGAAGATCTCGCGGGCAACCGCGCGCACCACCTCGATCATGATTCCGCGACGCTCGTTGGACGCGGTGATGTCATAAAAGACCAGTTCGTCGGCGCCCTGCTCGTAGTAATAACGCGCCATCGCGACCGGATCGCCGACGTCCACGTTCTCGAGAAACTTGACGCCCTTGGTGACCTTGCCCGCGCGCACGTCGAGGCACGGAATTATTCGCTTCGCCAGCATCAGAACTTCATCCGGCAGAAATTGTCGAGCATCTTGAGCCCCGCCGCGCCGCTTTTCTCGAGATGGAACTGCGTCGCGAGAACATTGTCCTTCGCAATAGCGGCGGTAAAGCGGACTCCGTAGTCAGACGTGCCGATCACGACCGACGAATCGGCGGGAACCGGATAATACGAATTCACGAAATAGAAGTGCGTGTCGTCGGGAACGCCGTCGAACAGCGGATGCGCCTTCACCTGACGCACCCGGTTCCATCCGATTTGCGGAACCTTGAGCGGACGCCCGTCGATAGAGTTAGGAAAGCGCACAACCCGCCCCGCAACGAGTCCGAGGCATCGCGCGTCGTTCTCCTCGCTCGCGTCGAACAGCACCTGGATACCGATACAGATGCCGAGAAACGGTTTTCCCGCCCGCGCGACGTCATCTATAAGGCATCGCTCCAGCCCGAGCGCCCGCAGATTGTCCATCGTTGCGCCGGCAGCGCCGACGCCGGGCAGAATCACCCGCTCGGCCGCGCGCACTTTCTCGGGGCGGTCGGTGATCTCGCAGGGATGGCCCAAGTACTCGAGTGCGCGGGCAACGCTGGTCAAATTACCCGCCTTGTAGTCGACAATTGCTATCATCCGGGCGCTCCGGACCAACAATCATAGCGGTAACGGCGGGATGGCCCAAGGCGTCGCCGCGCCGTCGCGAAACGCCATAATTTTATCCGATTCTGAAACGCCATGCGCACCGTCGCGCGCGCTCGCGCAGCGGTCTCAGGCTTGACGGGCGAGGCCGCAGGATGGGACTGTTTCGGCTCGACGAAAGGAACAGTCAGCCAATGGCCAATATCGCAATCGCAATCTCTGCGCTTCCCGATACTCCCCCCAAGGCCCTCATCGAAATCGCCCGGATGGCCGAGGACAACGGGCTTTCCGGCGTTTTCACGACCGAAGCGGGCAACGATTCGCTCGCCTACTCGCTCGCGCTCGGACTCCATACGAGCCGCATCAAGCTTGGCACCGCGATTACCAACATATACCTGCGCCATCCCGCGCTGCTCGCCAACGAGGCTGCGGCGGTCCAGGAATTCACCGGCGGACGATTCATTCTCGGGCTCGGCACGGGTCATCGCGAGATGAACACGATACTGGGAATCGAGATGGGCGACCCGATGGTGAAGATGCGCGAGACAGTCGCGGCATTGCGAAAAGCGCTCGAGGGAAAGCGCACCGGGCCGCAGGTCACGACCAGGCTTCCGATCTAT
>JAKAVX010000491.1 GCA_021827465.1 Deltaproteobacteria bacterium
CCGAGAGTCTTTGTCAGATTGTCCCGCAGGCGGTCCTTCCAGGTGCGCGCCATCTCGGCAACGTCGCGTTCCAGTTCACCGAGCATCGCGGGCGCGGGCGGTTCCGCGACGAAACAGAAATGCAGCCGCGCCGTGTAAGCCTCGCCGAGGGCCAGATGATAGTAGACGAGTTTTCCTCCGAGACGCTCGGCGAGTCTTTCCTGGATGCGCAGGCGCACATTGGCGGAAAACGCCTCGCGCGGCATCACGACCAGCACGATCACATGCCCGCGGTTGGGATCGGACAGGATGCTGAGGCGCACCTCGGACTCGGTCCTGAGTTCGAGAAGCACGCGGACCTGGCTTTTGATCTCCTTGACCGACGCGCGGAAAAGCTCCTCTTTGGGAAAGCTGTTGAAGGCCGCGACGATTTCCTTGAAGTCGTGCGAGCCGGCCACCGCGCCTTCGGCGTCGAGCAACTCGCGAAGCTTGGCGCGAAGCACGGGAATATGCTGCGCCTCTTCGGCGTAGGCCTTCGAGGTGTACAGGCCGACGAAGCGATCGAACGCCGCACCGCCGCCGTTCGGGCTCACCCGCCGTATCACCACGTTGTCCATCGGCGACCGTCGATGGACCTGCGATTCGATTCGGGTCTTGCCGGTGAAGAGCGGCGGACCCTCGAACAGAAGCCGAAGCTCGCCCGGAGTGAACTCGTCGATAGCGCTCGGCGGCGCGAAGCGCGAACCCTCGTAATCGGCAAGGATTCCGAGTCCGGTTTCCGGTTCCGGGCGAAGCGCATGGGAGCCGTCGGCGGACCTATCGCGGTAACGCCGATAGCCGAGGAAAACGAATCCACTCTGCACGAGCCATCGCAGGTAGTCGCGTATCTCGACGAACTCGCGTATCGCGGTGGTTTCCTCGCAGATCTCGAGCGCCCGCGCCGTCATCGCCTCGAAATCGTCGCTCGCGCGGCGCACCTCGCGAAGGCATCCGCGCACCTCGCGCGCCATTTCGGCCGCCCGCTCGGGCGAAAACGCGATCTCAAGCTCCGCGTGCGCCAGCGACTCGGGATGCTCGGCGGCGGTCGCGTGTTCGAAGGAGGCGAGCGCGCCGTCGGCGGTTCGCGCGACGCGGAATATCGGATGGAGCATCATCCGCACCGGTGCATCGACGGCGCGGAAGTATTCGAGAAGGCTGTCGACTATAAAAGGACAATCGCGCGTCGTGGTTTCGACGACGGTGATTTCCGGGCGACAGACGTCGGGCGTCACCCGCACCACAACCGGCTCGGTCACGCGCGAGAAGAACTCGAAGGCCGAAAGAAGCATCGCGAGCCGGTCCTCGGCGCGAAGCCGCCCTGCGAGATCGGCGGGTTCCCGCGCGAAGAAACGGTCTGCGAAGATTTTGAGCAGGCGCGCCTGCTCGCCGGAAGTGTTGCGTTCGATAAGCTCGGTTAGTTCAGGTGCGATTGACATGTGCTGGCCGGTGCGCGGGCGTTTTGATCAAATTATAGGTCCGGCCAGAGTGATCGAAGCAACCGTGCCGCGATGGAGCCGAGCGAAGTCTCCTAATAAGCTACATTACGATATGCCCGAGGAACGCCAAGCGGCGCGCGGACGCCAAGGCATGATGCTCGAAGTCGAAGTTACGGCGATGACGTTCGGGCCGTACGCACTCGCGCGCGCGGCCGACGGCAGGACGGTGATGGTTCAGAACGCGGCGCCGGGCGACAGGCTCGAAGTCAGCGTCGTTGCACGCCGGCGCGACTACGATCTCGCGCGTATCGAGCGAATCCTGAATGCGGGCGCCGAGCGGCGCGAGCCGCCGTGCGCATTTCTGCCACGATGCGGCGGATGCGACTGGCAACAACTCGATTACGCGGCGCAATTGCGGGCAAAGGCCGGCCTGATTGTCTCCAGGCTCGGGCATGCGCTCGGTATCGAGGTCTCGACCGATGGGCTGGTCGTCCCTGCACCGCGCGAATTTGCTTATCGTTCGCGTATCAGGCTCAAGGCCGACGCCGAAGGGCGGCTCGGCTTTTTCGAACGGGCCAGCAACCGGCTGGTTCCAATCGATCGTTGTATCGTTGCGGCTGAGGAGCTGGTTCTTCCCCATGAGATCGCCACCGCGATTCGTCATGCGCTCGACGAAATGGAACTGGTCAGCGCGGACGGCCGCGAAGTGGTGGTGGCGTATCTGCGGCGCGCCCTCAAGGATGCCGAGATGGAACGGATGCGAACCGCGATGGAAAAAAATCCCGCCATCCGGGGAATCATCGTGCGCGATCCCGCGCGAAGATATCTGCTCGGCGATCCGGAGATTCGGCTCGAGATCGAGCCGGGATTGGAGCTTCGCGCCGAGGCCGACCTGTTCAGCCAGGTGAACCAGGAGCAGAATCGTGCAATGGTCGCAACGGTGATGGAGATGGCCGGCGCGCGCGAGGGCGTCGAGATCCTCGACCTGTTCTGCGGCGCGGGAAATCTGAGCCTGCCGGCGGCGCGGAGCGGAGCGAAGGTCACCGGGATCGATTCGGACGCGCTCGCGGTCGCGGCCGCGGAGCGAAACGCCGCCCGTCTCGGCTTGGGCAGCGCCAAATTCATGGCGATGGAGGCGGCGCAGGGATTGCAGTTTCTCGCGCGTGCGAGATATCGTCCGGAGGTCGTGATTCTTGATCCGCCACGCGCCGGGGCGGTCGATTTGATGGAATCGCTGACGCGATTGGGTCCGGACCATATGATTTATGTTTCGTGCGACATAACCACGTTGGCGCGCGATCTGCAGGTGCTGACTTCAGGACGCTATCGTGTCCGCACGGTGCGGGCCTTCGACTTCTTTCCGAACACGCATCATGTGGAGACTGTGGTCCACGCTCTATTGACTTAGATTGTGGGCCGTTCTTAATGTAGATGTGTTCGATCTCCGCACGTGCCTGCCAGAGGTTGGATCGAAGCGATGCCCAAGCAAGAAAAGGAAAAGCTGGCCCGGCCGAAAATTACGATAATCCCAGGCCGAGGGGTGGCGCAGACCATCAATTATCTCCTCGAGGACCGGGACGAGCTTGAGTGGATCATCGCGGTTGGCCGCACCAAGAACGGTGAGTTGTTCTTCTATGACACCGGTGGCGACATCGTTGAGGACCTCGGCACGCTTGAATACCTGAAGGCGCGTATCGTCCGCGCCCACTTCGGAGACGAATACGATTGACCCGTCTTCCGACGCTCCAATAAAGCGCTGCAACGCCTGATTTTTCAGTCGTCTTCGAATTCCTGCTGGGGCGGGGATGCGTAGATGACGCCGTCTTCGATTTTAAGAGGCACTCGGTACAAGAATTTGCCGCACGCGCTCGGCGGTCCCGCGATACATTCGCCCGACGCCGGCTCGTAGTAGGCGTTGTGCGTCTGGCACATCAGGTAGCGCCCCTGCTCGGCGAAAAACTGGTTGACAACCCAGTCCATCGGCATCAGA
>JAKAVX010000492.1:0-1088 GCA_021827465.1 Deltaproteobacteria bacterium
CCCGGATGAGCGAGCGGCGGCCTATCGCGACATCAGCGACGCCGTCACCATCCGGTAAACCTCGTCCATTATGCGCCGGCGGTGTTCGTAATCGCGCGACGGCTCGTACCATGTGTAGAACCAGTTCATCGCGCCGAACATCAGCGAGGTGATTATCCGCGAGTCCTCGCGATCGAGCGTCTTGCCGTATTTCTCCGCGACGTGTTCGACGATTTTGCCGCAGATACGCGAGTAGTCGCGCTTGAGGCGCGCGATATGGGCCGCATAACGGCCCGAGAGCGAGTCGGTCTCGCGCACCAGGACCTTCATCTCGGGCAGGTTTTTCATGTGGTATTCGAGATGCCCCTGGATGAACAGCCTGAGCGCTTCTTCGGGATCAGCGGTTTGTTCTGCGCGCTCCTGGGCGCTTTTCAGCAACTGCTCGAAGGCGCGCCTGGAGATGAGGTAGAGCAATTCCTCCTTGTTGCGCAGGTAATAATAGATGCGCGGGAACGAGATTTGCGCACGCGCCGCGATATCGCGGATGGACGCGATGCCGAAGCTTTTTTCGGCAAACACGTCGGCGGCCGCGTGCAGTATGTGATCGATATTGGCGTCATAGCGTTCTTCGGGGCCGAGCGTGCGCCGCTCGCTCCTGGCCGCCGCGGCGCGTCTGGAAGACGAAGCCGTACCTGGTCGTTTCACCCAATCCTCCCTGCGCGGCGTAACGATCATTCCGATCCAGCTCTTTGGCAGTATCCGCGGCGCCCGCGGCCAGGGCGCCGGACCTGATTTGGCGGCACGATTGTTCTGAACGCTGATTCAATCAACGCCCCGATCACGCCGCGCTAAAGCCATCTCCTAGCCGGCCATCGTAAGGCCGCCGCTCACGCTGAGCACCTGTCCGGTCGCGAAATCCGCGTCGGACGACGCAAAGAAGGCGACCGCGCCGGCGAGATCCTCCGGCTTGCCAAGCCGCCGGAATGGAATCGCGCGCGCCATCGCCGTGAGCACGCCTTCGCGCCCCTCCATCGCGCCGCGCAGCAATGCGGTCTCGGTCGGCCCCGGGCATACCACGTTCACGTTGATGCCGTAGCGGGCGACTTCGC
>JAKAVX010000492.1:1098-3441 GCA_021827465.1 Deltaproteobacteria bacterium
TCGCGCGCGAGCGTCTTGGAGAAGGCGATTATCGCGCCTTTGCATCCCGCGTAAACCGCCTCGCCGGTCGAGCCGACGCGTCCGGCGTCGGACGAAATCGAGACTATCTTGCCCGCCTTGCGCGTCTGCATCCTGGGCGCAACCGCCTTGCAGCAGTTGAGCACGCCGCGATAGTTAATCGCGATTACCCGGTCCCACGTCTCGGGCGTGCTGTCGAGGAACGGCTCGACTCGATCCCATCCCGCGTTGTTGACCAGGATGTCAATCGGGCCAAGCTCGCGCTCGACGCGGTCGGCGGCGGCGATCGCTTGATCGAGCCGGGTCACGTCGAGCTCGACGGCGATCGCTTCGCCGCCCGCGGTGCGGATTTCCCCGGCGGTGGCCGCTGCTGCGGCGGCCTGGATGTCCGCCACCGCGACCTTCGCGCCTTCGGCCGCAAGCCGAAACGCGATCGCGCGCCCGATACCCTGCGCGGCCCCGGTTACAATAGCCACTTTTCCCTTCAACCTGATGCTGGACGTTTCCATCTGATTACAATCGCCTTTTCAAGCAACTTTGCTGTGTGCGAACTGTGCGGCTGGAACGCTTTCAGCTCACGGTCCATCCGCCGTCGATAATGAACGGGGCTCCGGTTGCAAACGAAGAGTCGTCGCTGGCCAGGAAGAGCGCGGTCTTCGCGATCTCCTGCGGGCTGCCAACCCTGCCGAGGACCGAGAGCCTCTCGGCTTGCTGCTGATTCATCCCGCCGCTCGCATTAAGCCGCTCGACCATCGGCGTATCTATCGCGCCCGGACAGATGCAATTGACGCGGATATTGTAGCGTCCGTACTCGGCCGCGCCGACCCGCGTCAGGGCGATCACGCCGGCCTTCGCCGCGCAGTACGCGGCCGATCCGCGGATCGCGACCATCCCCGCAATTGACGCGGTATTGATAACCGAGCCGCCGCCGTTGCGGATCATATGGGGCAGGGCGTGCTTCATCCCGAGCCATACGCCGCGAAGGTTGATCGCGATGACGCGATCGAACCCCCCGTCGCTTAACTGGGCGAGGAATCCGCCTTCGCCCTCGATACCCGCGTTATTGAAAAGCACGTTGGGCGGCCCGAAGTTCTTCACCGTTGCCGCGACCATCGCCTCGGCGTCCTCGCCGCGCGACACGTCGGCGCGAAAGGCGAAGGCGCGTCCGCCTTCGGCCTTGATCTGTCGTACGGCATCCTCGGCCGAAGCCTCATTGATATCGACGACTGCGACGCTGGCGCCCTCTCTGGCGAACAGAAGCGCGGTCGCCCGGCCCATCCCCGAGCCTGCGCCGGTTATAAGTGCGGCCTTTCCGGCAAGCTTCATCCCCAGTCTCCTCTTCCACAAAATCGATGTTGCGTACGCACAATAGCGCATTGCCTCGCGATCGGGTTAGCAGTTCCGCTAGAGCGCCGCTCGGCGCGTCGTCGCGGCCGTCGACGGATCAGCGGGGCGGCTCTATTATCGTGAGAACGCCTTGTCCGCCGCCGTCATCGACCAGCGCCAGATATTTCCCGGCGGGTGACCAGCCCATCTCGACCGGCCCGCGCGCCGGCCCGTAGGCCAGCACGAAAGCCGACTGGGTCGCGAGCGAGTAGGCGATGATTCTTCGGAATACGCCCGACGTCGTCGGCAGAAAGGTGTCCATCGCGGCGTGATCGGATCGCAGCGAATACGCCATCGTGCTCCGCGCGAGCAGAGCGGGCGTGGTTTTGAAACCGAGCGAAAGCACGTCGAGCTCATGCTTTTTCGTGCGCGACAACGCGAGCTCCGCGCGAATCGGACGGTTGGGAAAGCGGCTTGCCTCGCGAAAGGTGAGAGCGCTATCGCCGAGCGCCAGCACGCCACCTGAGGACGTGAAGGCCACCGCATCGGAAGAGACCACGGTGAGCGCCGCAGCGGTGCGTTTCGTGATCCAGTACCGGTACGTCGATTCGATTCCGTCGACACTTCGCTGCACATAGAGAAAGGAGTTGCCGTCGGGAGACCATCCGATCACCCGGATCGGCCCCGGAGCGAAGATCGATTTGCATGACGGCCCCTCGCGAGTCAGCAGGATCGGCGGCACGCCCGCGTCGCCCTGGCCGACAGCGTGGGTGCGGCGCGGTCCCCATACCAGCGACGAAAGCGGACACTTGACGGTCTCGAATTCCGCGGTGACCATCCCGTTGATCCCGATCACGTAGAGGCCGGGCTTGCTGGGAATCGGCTTTTTGTCCTGCGGGCTCGCCGGCCGCGCCCCCGCTGCGGCCAAGCCGCCCCCGGCGCCCTCCAATCCCCGCGCGCCCCCGGGGTCCCGGGCCGTGGTGCATTTTGGGGACCACC
>JAKAVX010000493.1 GCA_021827465.1 Deltaproteobacteria bacterium
GAACCGCTTCCGGAGGGCCTGGTGCTCGATATCGCGCGCCAGCTCTGCGACGTGCTCAGCTACCTGCACGGCCATGAGCCGCCGATTATTTACCGCGACATGAAGCCCAGCAACGTGATGCTGACGCCGAAGGGGCGCGCAGTATTGATCGATTTCGGGATTGCGCGGCTCTTCAAGGCCTCGAGCAAGGGCACGATGATCGGGACGCTAGGCTTCGCTCCGCCCGAGCAATACCAAGGCAACGTCGATCCGCGCAGCGATCTCTACTCGCTCGGTGCGACGCTGCATTACATCCTGACCGGGCGCGATCCGGAGAAATTTCCGCCGTTCAGCTTTCCGCCGCTCCGCGAGCTGCGCCCGCAGATTTCGCCGAATCTTGCTGCCGCGATCGACGCCGCCCTCGCCTACGACGTCAATCGCCGTCCCACCACCGTCGCCGACTTTCGCGACATGATGTTATATGGCCGCGGAATTGAAAACATTGGCGCACAAGGCGTCACCGCTCGGGCGCGCACCGCCGACCTATCGCTCACCGAGGTTTCCGACGAAATTCCTCCTGAGTTGATCCGTCATCCGCGCAAGCGCAAAAACACCGCGCGGAATGCGATCGCGCTGTTGGTCTTCTGCATCGTCCTCGGCGGAATGGCGTTCGGCGCCACCTACATTTACTCCGATCCGCAACTCCAGGTTCAGCTCGGGGTCGCAGGACTTATCGACGCTCTCCCATGGAAGCACCAGGAATTGCTTTCCAAGGCTCAGCGGCATCCGCTCAAGTTCGAGCAGATGACGCTCGCGCTTTCGACGCGCGAGGGCATACCGCTCGGCCCGCCGGCGTCTTCATTTACCGACACCGATCTGACCAACGCGCGCTACCTCAAGTGGTCGGCAACGTTTAAGAATACGCTGGCCGGTCTGGCCGGACGAGCGGACAAGGTCGATGCGCGTATCTACGATCCCAACGGGCTGCAAATCGCGTCGAGCGATCAGGAAATCTACTTGGGCCCGAATCAAAAGACCGCCGAATTTTCGGGCGTCGCGCTGATGCCGACGATGACCGACAAGCCCCCCGGCAGCTACAAGGTTGGCTTGTACATGGGCGATCAATTGCTCGCCGAAAACCAGTTCATCGTGACGCAGGATCTGTCGGCGCGCAATGCGGCCGAAGCGGCCGCGGCCGCCGCCGCGGCCGCCACTAAGGCGGAGGCGGCCAAACGCGCCGAAGAAGCGCACCGACTCGCGATGATCGAAGAGGCTCGCCGCAAGCCGCTGATGTTGCGCAATATCCAGTTCCTCAACACGACCAAGACGGGGACCGCTATCTCGGGACCAACAACCACCTTCGATGTCTCCAAGGTTCTGTTCGTGGGATGGCAGATATCGTTTGACAATCGATTGTTCGGCCTCGAGTCGAGCCAGTACCGCGTGGATGCGGCTTATATCGCGCCGGACGGACGTACGCTTGGCAGCGTCAACGACTGGCAGAACGTCTCGCCGAGCCAGCGCACCGTGACATTCAGCGGGCGGGTCGGCAACTCGCGCGGCGGAGCTTTTCTGCCCGGAACCTACACGGTCAATTTCTATCTGAACGGGCAATACTTCGCGCAGAAAAAATTCCGTGTGCTCGCCTCGACCGGCGGTGCGTATGCAAGCTCGCCAGGCAGCGGCTCTTCAGGTTATGGGTCGAGCGGCGGCTACGGCAGTTCAGGTAGCGGCGGCTTCGCCAGCTTGACCGGACCGACCGTTGCCACTGGCACGATCAGTGGGCTGCCCGGCGGAGGAAGTCCGAGCATGGAACTTCGTCTGCGTCCCCAGCCGAACGGTTTTCTGCACGGCGAACTGGTGATCCACAAGGCAGGATTCGAGTTGGCGCCGCTCGAAGGATTTATCCGCGGAAACCATCTCCAATTCCAAGTCCCCTACGGCGCAGACACCTACTACTTCGAAGGCGAGCGCGGCGGCGGCACTCTGAGCGGCACTTACAACTCGACGCCCTCCGGCGGCAGCGGCACCTGGACCGCCCAAGCCAACTGATCTCTCAAGCATCGCGGCATGATTACGCATGCGCAGCGCGAGGGTCTGGCGGATATCCGCCGCCTGCAACGGCGATGGCTGGCGATGCTTGCGAGCGGGCTCGCGCTGTTTCTGATTGCGATCGTCCTGCTGGCGGTGGATTTCCTGCATCTCGATCGTCCCGCACTGCGCGAAGTGCATCTCGCATCGTGGGAGATGTTTCTGTTTCTTTCCGCGCTGATCGTGATCGCGGCCAGCACCTATGTCGCCTCGGCGATTCGGGTTCGGCGATGCCCGCGATGCGGCGAGCAATTTTTTGTGCGATCAAAACGTTCACAGGTCGCCGAGCGCGATTCGTTTCCGGCGGGCCCGCTGCGCCAGCAGTGCCGCAACTGCGGGCTGAGCCTCGGCGAAGTCGCCGTTGATCCCACCCCGCAAAACACTTAGTGCAACCGTGCTGCGATATGCCGTCCGATTCGCGAATATGGGATCAGCCCATCTGCTTGGTCCACATCGCCAGATCGAAGTAGTCGCGCCACAGCGCGATCTTGCCTTCGCGAACCTCGAACACGCCGGCTACCGGCAGCTCGATTTTCTTGCCGCCCATGTCGAATATATCGACGCGTTCGTTCATCACCGTGCCGCCGTTGGCGGCCGTGCGCAGCACTTTGAACTCGATCGACTTCGCGAGCGGCCAGAACGTGTTAATCACGCCCTGAATCGCCGCCTTGCCTTTTGCGCCTGGACCCATCGGAACGTTCTGGTATTCGGCGTCCTCGCTGAAAAACGCCATGATTCGGTCGAGGTCATGATGCTTCCATGCTTGGCAAAAACGTTCGACGATCTCGCTGCTTGATTCCGCCATCGTTGGGATCCTCCTGACTGGGATGATTGCGCACAGGGCGCACGTCTATTCCTGATCCAGATAGAACCGGTCCTCGTCCTTGTTATAGCCGAAAAGCTCGGCGTACCGCCCCCAGTTGACGAGCGTCTGAAACAGCCGCTGCGGCGGTTCGCTCGGCAGAAGCATCGCCAGATGTTCAAGCACGACTTCCTTGGCGAGCGAACGATCTTCCTGCGCTCGCAGCAACCGCATCAGGTAGCTGAACAGCGGATGCTTCTTGAGTTGCTCGCGGAGTATTAGCTTGCGGTGATTCATGTCGCTGGCGAGCCATTGCCTGCCGAGCGGTTCGAGCACGACGTCGCCCGCCGGTGTCGAGACCAGCCCCAGAATTTCGGCGGCTTTCATTACCTTGAGCAGGTCTCCAAACTTGAACTGCAGATCGCGCGCGATTTTGTATCCGTCTTCGCGCCCGCCCCGGTCTTCTAAAAACTCCAGCAAGCCAAACACCCAGGTCAGATGGCAGTCGGGAATCGGAATTATGTTCACTGCCGGCATCAGCCGCGCTCCTCGATAAGCGAG
>JAKAVX010000494.1 GCA_021827465.1 Deltaproteobacteria bacterium
CAGAATCGGCGCGTCAAACAGCACGAAGCGGCGTTCGGCAAAGAAATCTCTGCATGCCTGCGCGACTTCGCTGCGGATGCGCAAAATCGCGTGTTGGCGCGACGAGCGCACCCACAGATGCCGCTTGTCGAGCAAGAAGGCAACCCCGTGTTCCTTTGGCGTGATCGGATAATCGACCGAAGACGCGACCAGCCGATAGCTCTTTAGCGTCAGCTCGAATCCGCCCGGCGCGCGCTGGTCCTCGCGCACCACGCCGGTGACCTCGAGCGAAGTTTCCTGCCCCATGTGATCGGCGGCGGCGAAAGCCTCATCGCCAAGGTCGGCCCTGGACGCGACGCATTGGCATAGCCCCGTCCCGTCGCGGAGGAGCAGGAAATGGATTTTGCCGCTCGAGCGTTTGTTGTACAGCCATCCGCGGAGCGTCACTTCGTCGCCGGCGTGGCCGGGGAGATCCTCGATATAGACCCACGACATAGGTCCTATTTAAGCATATCGGAGCGCGTTGCGGAGAATCGCGACCGCATCGCAACACGCCGGAGCTTCGGGTAGCCTCATTGCGAAAAGTATGAATGCATTCGATTTCCTGGTCATCGGCGTCGCCGCGGCGGGTGCGATCTACGGCCTGCGACAAGGATTGCTCCGCATGATTACTTCGGCGCTCGCCCTGCTTGGCGCGATTTACGTAGCGTCGGTCTATTACACGCGAGCCGGGCAGATCGCGCAGCACGAGTTTGGCGCAGGCGCCACGGCGGCTTCGGTTATCGGCTATATTGCTGTGTTCGTGGTGATATTTTCCGCGATCGAAATGGTCGGCACCACCGCGATCAGGTTGACCCAGGTCGTCCATCTAAGCTGGGCCGATCGGCTCGCCGGCAGCGCGCTTGGCGCGACCTTGACCTGCGTTGCGATGGGAATCGCGGTGATGCTGCTGACGGCGATTCTGCCGCCGGGCGCCGGGATTCTGCAAAACTCGCGGCTGGCGCCGATGTTGATCGAGTATAACGAGATGCTGGTGCGGTATATTCCGCAAGAGGCCAAAGAGGCTTACGAGAATAATCGCAACACGCTGATGCGCTATTGGATCGCTGAAGCGGAAAGAACGGTGACGCACACGCAAGCGGGTTCCGCGGCGTCACCGACTGGATCGAAATGAGTCCGCGCGATGCGCGGCGCGCGCTCAGGCTTCGAGCGCGTGATCGACGGCCCGGACCAGATGATTGCGCGGCACCGCGCCGACGATCTGTTCCTTGACTTGGCCGCCTTTGAAAATGATCAGGTTGGGAATTCCACGCACTCCATAACGCGCTGGCGTGCTCTGGTTATCGTCAACATTCATCTTCACAACCTTCAAACGGCCCGCATATTGCGCGGCTAACTCGTCAACGATCGGCGCGATCGCCTTGCACGGTCCGCACCACGGCGCCCAGAAATCAATCAGCACCGGAGTCGAGGATTTGAGGACTTCCTGCTCGAAGTTACTGTCGGTAACGTGAACGATGTTCTCGCTGGCCATTGAAATCACTCTCCTCGCGGTAGCGTTGCTAATCTGAACATAAGTACGACGGATCATCCAGTCAAGGAAGGTCCGCCCAGGGCAGGTTTGGCGATGAAAACCCGCGCATCCTGGCGCAAGATTGGCTCAGGCGATCCAGTGGGTGAGCGTTTCCGGTCCGCACTCGTTCGATGCTACGCAGGAGATTCGGAGGCGATTCAATGCGCGTGCAGGTTGGAGAAATCCGAATGTTCTTCGATGTCGAGGGCGCAAAGCTCAGGGCCGAGGGTGCGGCAATGCGGGAAGTTCCGACCGTCTTGCTCCTGCACGGGGGACCGGGCGGCGATCACGCCTCGTTCAAGCCCGCGTACGGCGCGCTTGCCGATATCGCGCAGGTGATCTACCTCGACCATCGCGGACAAGGGCGCAGCGACGTAAGCGCTCCCGACCAGTGGCGGCTCGCGCGATGGGCTGACGACGTGGTGGCGTTCTGCGACGCGCTGGAGATCGATAAGCCGATTGTGCTTGGCTTGTCGTTCGGCGGATTCGTCGCCGCCGCCTACGCAACCCGACATCCCGGCCATCCCGGCAAACTCATTCTGTGCTCTACCCGCGCAGGGCGGCCCGACCCGGAGCGCGAGGCGGCGGTGTTCGAGCGGTTGGGCGGCAAAGCGGATGGGGACGCAGCGCGCGGATTTTTGTGCGGAGAGGCGCCGACCAGCGATCAGTTCCGCGAATTTGTCCGACTGTGCCGACCGCTTTACACGCGCGTTCCGTACGATCCGGAAAAAGACGCGCGGCAGATCTGGAAGTTCGACGTGATGCGCTCATTTCGCGACAATGAGGATTACACTTTCGACTACCTCGACGATCTTGCACGGATCAAATGTCCGACCCTGGTGCTGGCCGGCGAGGATGATCCGATCACGCCGCCGTTCTACTCGGAGCAAATGGTCGCGAAGCTGCCGGCGCATCTGGTGCGCTTCGAGCGCTTCGCGCACGCGGGCCACGGCATCGCCGCCGACGCCCCCGAGCGCTACTTCACGGTTCTGCGCGAATTCATCGCGGCGTAAGCGGCTTATTCTGTACTACTCGACCCATGCGTTGGGCAGGAAATAGGCAATCACGATCAGCGCGACAATAGCCAGTGAGAACGCAGGACTGAGATAGGCGCCAGGAATCGCCACGCAATATAATCCGACCGAAACCAGATTTTTCCGGAACGCCGGCCGGTTTGCCGCCGTGAAATGCGGATCAACGGGGAACTGCGCCGCAATCGCGCCGCGCAGCGCAAGGAACGATACGCCGCACAGCAGCATGATTACGCAATAGAGCGCTGCGGAGAATGAATCGACGCGTTTGAGGCCCATGTACGCCGTGAAGAACGGAACCAGCGAGATGCAAAACAGCAGTCCTATGTTCGTCCACAGGATGCGGTTATTCACGGATCGGACCTGATGGAAGATATGGTGATGGTTCACCCAGTAAGTCGCGACCAGCACATAGCTAATCAGGTAGCTGAGAAAGACTGGCCAGAGATTGACTAACCCGGCAGGACCGTTTTGCGCCGGCACCTTCAGGTCCAGCACCATGATCGTGATGATGATGGCGAACACGCCGTCGGAGAATGCTTCCAATCGCCCGGGACTAAGGCTCGGCTCGGCCATTGCAGATTCCGCAATTCGGTTGCGGCGCGCAATCGACACCGCGTCGCTCGTCTAAGGCAGCGCGACGAGGTCGTGCGCGGGCGGCAGCTTCTCCGCGATCGTATCCAACGCCGCGCCGTCGGCGTTCAGGCGAAGGACGCGGCCGTCGGTCGTGACGCCGAAAAATCCGCCGCGCTCCGCATCCGCCCGCATTCGCATCAGCATCCCGCGCTCACATCGATGCTCGACTGCGAGCGCGGTGAACGAGGCGCCGCGATAGCGGATCTGATAAA
>JAKAVX010000495.1 GCA_021827465.1 Deltaproteobacteria bacterium
AGGAGCATTCACTGCATCGGCAGCCTTCGTCGCGCTGGGAATCGCGGCGATGCTAATGAGGAGAGGCAAGCTGGTTTTACCGGTTGCGCTTAGAAGCGGATGGCTACCGATTCACGTCACGCTGGCGTTTCTCGGTTATTCGCTGTTTCTGTTGGCCGCCGGGGTGAGCGCGCTGTACTTGGTTTACGAGTCACGCCTCAAGGGGAAGCATCCGTTTCCAGTTGGGGGACCGCCGACGCCGAGCCTGGAGAGGCTCGATTTCATCAATTATCGGCTGCTCGGCTGGGGTTTCCTGATGCTAAGCCTGGCTATTGTTAGCGGCTCGATCTGGGCTGACGCGACCTGGGGCCACTTCTGGTCGTGGGAGCCGCAAGAGTCGTGGTCGCTGGTAACCTGGCTCCTTTACGCGGCGTTGCTTGAGTCGCGGCTTACGGTGGGATGGCGCGGCCGGCGCGCTGCCGCGCTTACGCTTGTGGTATTTACCGTGCTGCTTGGCTCATTCGTGGGCGTGAGCCTGTTCCATCCGGGCAAACACGGGGGGAGCTTCGACTGAGGATGAATCAGACGGTTTTTGTCCTCGGCGTCAACCATCGCACGGCACCGGTTGAGCTGCGCGAGCGGCTTGCTTTCGCCAACGGCGAAGTTATCGACGTACTAACGCGGCTCAAGGCGCAAAGCCCGGCGCTTTGCGAGGCGGCGCTGCTTTCAACCTGCAACCGGACCGAGGTCGTAGGCGTGAGCGCGGACAGTGCGGTAGCAACGCGTGAAACGCTGGCTGTCCTGGGTGCTGTGCGCGGAGTTGACTGCAAGCCGCTGGCTGGAGCCTCGTACCGGTTCGAGGGCGCCGACGCCGTGCGCCATTTGTTTCGCGTTGGGGCGAGCCTCGATTCGATGGTGGTGGGCGAAACGCAGATCCTTGGCCAGCTAAAGTTCGCATACGCGCAGGCAGTTGCTGCAGGTACGGTGAGCCTGGTTCTTCATCGCGCCTTCCACAAGGCTTTCGCCGTTGCGAAACGGATCCGTAAGGACACGCTCATCGGCCACGGCTCGGTGTCGGTAAGCTCGGTCGCGGTCGGTCTGGCGGCGCAGATTTTCGATACGCTGGCCGCCAAAACCGTGATGCTGCTCGGCGCCGGGCGCATGGCCGAGATCGCAGCGCGCCATTTCAAGGCGCATGGCGTCCAGTCGATCCTAATCTGCAGCCGCACATTCGAGAACGCGGCCGCCATCGCCCAGGAGCTCGGCGGCACCGCCGTGCCGATGCAATCGTTACGCAACTATCTGAAGCTGGCCGATATCGTGATCGGCTCGCTCGCGGCCACTCAGCCGATTCTCGGTCCCAGCGAGTTCGAGGCAGTTATCCGTGAGCGCCGTTACCGCCCGGTCTTTCTGATCGATCTTGGTGTTCCGCGAAACTTTGACGCGCGGCTAAACGGTATCGAGAATATCTACCTCTACGACATCGACGACCTTGAAAAGGTTGCGGCGCGCTCGCGCAGTGAGCGGGCGAGCGAAGTTGAACGAGCAGAGGCGATCGTCGAACTCGAACTGGCAGCCTTCCTCAAATGGCTCGAAAGGTTGGATCTGGTACCGGCGATCAAGCGGATTCGGCTGAGCATGGAGGAATTGCGCGACCTGGAACTTGACCGCCATCGCGGATGGCTCATGGCGCTCGACGCCGAGGCGCGGGAGCGGGTCGAGATGCTGACGCGTGGACTGATGAACAAGGTGCTGCACCGCATCATGACCGGTCTGCGCCAGGGCGTCGACGGCTCGCACGAAGGGCTTGACACGGCGGAATTAGCGGGCCGTCTGCTGTGCGGCGGCGGGCGATCGCATTCCTTCGACGACGAGAGCGACGATGAGCCGAGCGGTCCTATCTAAGCCGCGAACGGTCGGGGAACCCTGCGCAGCCTTCCGGGTGCCGCATTTCGCGCCGTAGGCCTCGTTAGCACGACCCAATGTCTTTCACCCTGCGTATCGGATCGCGGCCAAGCCCGCTTGCGCTTGCCCAAGCGGGAATGATCAAGAGCGCCCTCGAGTCGTTACTTCCGCATACGCGCACGGAAATCGTCGCGGTCAAAACCACGGGCGACCGGCTCGAGACCGCTGAACTCTCTCGCATGGGGGGTAAAGGCCTTTTCGTCAAGGAGCTAGAGGCGGCGTTGAGTGAACGGCGAGTGCATCTGGCGGTCCATTCGATGAAGGACCTGCCGGCACGCCTGGCCGATGGCTTCAGGATTGCGGCCGTTCCGGCGCGCGAGGACGCGCGTGACGCGCTCATTACGCGCGACGGCGGCGGACTGGACGCGCTCGAGCCGGGTGCCCGGCTGGGGACTTCGTCGGCACGCCGCCGTTTCGAGGCGCTAAAGCGCCGACCAGACCTCCAAATCACGCGGCTTAGAGGAAACGTCGACACGCGGATGGGCCGGGTAGTTCGCGGCGAGCTGGACGCGACAATTCTCGCGGTCGCGGGTCTCAGGCGGCTCGGACGCTCCGGTCTCGCTCATGTAGAGCCGCTCGACGATGCCCATTTCATTCCGGCAGCGGGACAGGGCGCGCTTGCACTCGAAGCAATCGACGAAGGGCCGGTGGGTGGCTCAGAAGAGGTCGAGCGCGCAGTAGCAGCACTCAACGATTGGCGAGCAGGCGTTGAGACAGCCGCAGAGCGAGCGTTTCTGGCCGCAATCGGTGCGTCATGCGCGTCTGCCGTCGGCGCCAAGGCCACGGTCGTGGATGACAGGCTGCGCCTGACGACCCTGATATTCAGCAGCGACGGTTCACGATGGCTAACCGAGTCAGCCGAAGGAGCGCTGCCCAACGGCGTGGCAAGCGCCGAAGCGCTGGGCAAGACGACGGGCGAGCGGATACTCGGACGTGGAGCGGCGGAATTGCTTCGGGCAGAAGAAACGTTGTGAACGCCCAAAAGGTCGATTCTCCGATTATGGCGCCGCTTGCCGGGCGGCGAATTGTCGTCACGCGTTCGAGCTCACAGGCGGCCGACTTCGCCGCGAGACTTCGCGCTTTGGGAGCGGAAGCGATCCAGTTCCCGACAATCGAGATCGTCCCTCCCGACAGCTACGACGTGTTAGATAATGCAATTGCACGTCTTGAGACTTTCGATTGGGTCATATTTACGAGCGCAACTGGCGTGGACCATTTTGTTCAACGTCTCGAAAGCCTGGGCAGAAAGACTGCGGAGCTGTCTGAGCGTCTGATCGGTGCTATTGGACCTGCCACCGCCGCCCGGCTTGAACGCTACGGTTTGCAGGCGGCCGCCGTTCCCGCCGAATACCGTGCCGAGGCGATCATCGACGCCATTGGCGAGGCGCGTATCGCGGGTCGAAGCTTTCTCATCCCGCGCGCGCAGGTAGCGCGTCAGGTGTTGCCCGAACTGCTGCACGCCAAAGGCGCACGGGAC
>JAKAVX010000496.1 GCA_021827465.1 Deltaproteobacteria bacterium
CCGCTCTCGCCAACAGCTAAACGACCGTTGATCCGGCGCTCCCCGTAGTGAGCAGCGCGCGGGTGCATTTGTATTCACGCATCGGGTTGATCGCAGTGGCCGGGGAGTCGGAAGCCGCACAGGGGGAAAACTCCGTGGCGGAGAAAGTGAGCGACAAACAACTGTTCAGCCTTCTTGTCCGCGTGCTGGGCGTGATCGTTGCCCTTGACGGAGCCAGCCACGTCTTGTCGACCGTATGCTCGTTCTGGGTATGGCCGTACGACCTTCCTCGTAATTTTCCGATACCCTCTGCAATTCCGGAACTGCTATATGGACTGGCTGCCCTGGTACTCGGCGCAGCGATGATTCGGCGCCCCGAATTCGTCGTGCGAATCGCCCAATTCGAGGCGGCATCTTCGGACAAACCGAGCGGCGATGCGATGAGTTGAACCGGTCGGCGGGTCCGGGATCGCGATAGGCGGGAAACGACGCGCGCGCCCCCGAATAGCAGGCGCGCGCGATAGTGACTATGTGATGCGGGCCGAGGAAGCCGCGGCGCGTCAGATCATCGAAGCCCGCGCCTGGCGGGCGCCGGCCAAATCAACGAGAGTCCCGATTATGTCCGCGCTTTCCGTGCCCGGGCCGAAGACCGCGGCGACGCCCTGCTCTTTCATCCGCGACGCGTCGGCGGGCGTGATCACCGAACCGCCGAGGACGACCGAGACATCCGCGTCCTTGTCGGCGACCAGTTTCATCAGTTCGGGCATATATTCAACGTATTCCCAGGAGTGGCAGCTTATACCTATAACGTCGGCGTCCTCGTCGAGTGCAATCTGCACTAAACTTTCGGGAGTATTGAATCGTCCCGCGTAGACTACTTCCATTCCCGCGTCGCGCAATATCCTCGCGACCGCGATAGCGCCAAGCTCATGCTGGTCGAGCCCCAGCATCCCAATGACTACCCTTCCATTCGCCATGACTCGCCGCCTCAGATGAGAGGTTTCATCGCGCCGTGCGGATCGTAGGGAAATCCGTAGGCCTGTCGAATCGTGCCCGCGATTTCGCCCATCGTAGCCGACGCTTCGGTCGCGTCGAGCACGGCGGGCTCGAGGTTCTGGCCCTCCCTGGCGCGCTCGCTGACATTGGCCAGCGCCGCTTTCGTGCGGGCGAGATCGCGGTTGGCCTTGAACGCCTTAACCTCGGCGATGCGCTCGCTATAGGGACGAATCTTGCCCTCGGAGATTTCGCGCAGAAGTTTGTCCTGCTCGGCGGGCAGCCGATGGGCGTTGACGCCGACGACGATTTGCTCGCGGGTTTCGAGCCGGCGCTGGTAGCGCTGCATCTTCTCCTCGAAGAATGCGCGGAACCACCCCGACCCCTCGAGTTCGCCGGGATCGCCGCGCCCCTCGATATCCTGGATCATCGCCCAGATGCGGCGCTCCATCTCATCGGTCAGGGATTCGACGTAATACGAGCCGCCGAGCGGATCGACGACCTTCGAGATTCCGGTTTCGGCTTCGATTATCTGCTGGGTGCGGAGCCCCACCATGTGCGACTCGTCGGTGGGCGTGCGCAGCGCCTCGTCGAAGGCCGAGATTTCGATCGCGTGCGCGCCGGCCAGCACCAGCGCGAGTGTCTGGGTGGCGCCGCGCACGATATTGTTGGGCAACTGCTGCGCGGTCATCGTAAGGCCCGAGGTGTGGCTGGTTATCACAACCGACCACGAGCGCGGATCGCGGGCGCCGAACTCCTCCTTCATCATGCGCGCGAAGAGCCGACGGGTCGCGCGAATTTTCGCGATTTCCTCGAAGAAATCCATGCTGCAATTGACGAGGATCGCGATGCGCGGGGCGAACGCGTCGATATCGACGCCGCGCTTCAGCACCTCGCGCACCAGATGGCGGATCTCGACGAACCCGAGCGCCATCTCCTCGACCGCGTCGAGCCCCGATTCGCTGAAGAAGTAGGTGTCCTCGATAAAGGCGTGGAAACGCGGCATCTCACGCGCGCAGTACTCGATCACGTCGCACGACGTGCGCGCCCGCGCCTGGAACGGCATATGGATCGCGTAGGTAACGTCTTCGGCGTAAAACGGCGTCAGGATGGTCGAGCCGCGCAGCTTCTGGACCGGGAAGCCGTACTTTCGCGCCGCCAGGCATACGCCCGCGACCGCGAATATCGCCGGCACCGAGAACGAAACCGTGATCGCGTCGAGCGGCACGTCCTTGAACAGTTCGATATAGTCGTCCCTGTGGCAGAGCGAGACGCCTTGGGTGCCGATCGCGCTCGCGGCGAGCGGATGGTCCGGGTCCATCATTGCCTGGGTCGGACTGTCGCCGATCAGATCGATCCCGGTCTGGCCCTCGCCGACGAGATAGCGCAACTGGCGGTTCGAGCGCGCGGCGTCGCCTTCGCCGGAAAGTCCGCGCTGAATCCATCCACCGGATGAGACCGCCTGCGCGCGCCGCCCGCGGGTGAAGGGAAAGCTGCCCGGGACTTCCTCGTGAGCCGAACGGCCCACGTCTTCTGGGCCGTAAAAGTCCTTCAGCGGTATTCCGGACCGTGTAAAACGGTCTGCTTCTCCACTCATCGCATCTCCTGCGAGGTTATTGGCGCGGCGCTTACCTACCTTTTGTTATATATTAATCGCCGCCCCATTGCCTATGGCAAGGAGTGCCTATGGCTTGCGCGCCGGCTCCGATCGGAGCGAATTCGCTGAGCCGTTCGAACCATACCAGCTTGTCGCCGAATCCGGGGTAGCTTGCGTTGAGACCGCTTGGATTGGGCAGCACGAAGACCCGTGCGCCGAAGATTTTCTCGGGCTTGGGACCGGCTCCGGCGCTCGCGCTCTTGCCGAAGAAGCTCCGGTAGATGGTCACGCCGACGAACGCGACCACCTCGGGATGAAGGCGTTGGATCTTGCGCGCAACCGCCGTTTTGCCACGGGCGATCTCGGCAGCTCCAAGCTCCGACGCGGAGCGCGTCGCGCGGGGGCACAGATTGGTGAGCGCAAGTCCGAATTCGACAAGGCGCGAATCCTCGTCGCACCCAAGCGCGATCGGAACCAGCCGCGCGGCATGGAGCAATCGCCAGAACGGATTTCCGCGGCCGGCGAAATGGTGCCCGATCTCAGCGGAGCGAAGGCTTGGATTTATTCCGACGAACAGAATCCGCGGATTCCGCGTCAGCACGTCGCGAAGCCGCGCCAGCCGTTCGCGCGGCGCGCGCGCCTTGCCTGCCAAGGTTCCGCGCTCCTTACTTGTGGCGGCTTGCCGCCGGCGCGACTTCGATATCGTCTTTATAGAGCCGGTAGGCTTCACTGTATTCCATCGTGCGCGCGACTTCGGCGCGGAAGCTCTCGTCGTAGCCCGCGCGGCCCAGCAGATGGAATCCCATCTCCATCCCGGCGGCGATTCCGGCTGCGGTGACGATCCGGC
>JAKAVX010000497.1 GCA_021827465.1 Deltaproteobacteria bacterium
ACCTGGGCAAGATGGAGCCGCGCTCGGACCTCTACTCGCTCGCGGCTACGATGCATCATCTGCTGACCGGGCGCGATCCCCAACTCGAGCCGCCGTTCAGTTTTCCGCCCGTGAACCAGCTCAACCCGGCGGTTTCGCCCAAGACCGCGCGGGTCATCATGTGGGCGCTCGAAAAAGACATCGCCAAACGGCCGCGCGACGCGCGCGAGATGCTCGACGCGCTGCCTCAGCCACACGACGTGGCTGTGGCGGGATCTTATGGCGGCACGGGCACGCAGGCGCCAATCGCCGGGATGAGGACGGTAGTGCTTCCCAAGCCCTCGTCGACGCCCCCGGCGCCATTGCCGCCGCCTTTGCCGGCGCCGCGGATGCCGCGTTTGCCCTCGGGCTCGGCCGCCTCCGCGATGAGGACGATCGTGCTCGACAATCCGGTCAAGCCCGGCGCGAACTCGGCTTCGGGGCGAGGCGCAACCGGCGCGCGCAAGGCCCAGGAACTGACCGGAAAGGCCCTTGCCCTGCTCGGCCGAGGCCTTAAGGCGGGGTTGAGCGCGATTGCTCCTGTCAGCTCGGAAGAGATTGAGGCCGAGCCGACGCGCGGCGTTTCTTCGAACGCGAAGACCAAGGATCTGGCCCCGTATACCCGGCCGAGTCCCCCGTCGCCGCCTACCCATCGGCCCGCACCGCCGCCCGCGCGGCCCGCAAGCACCCAGCCGCGCTCCGATGCCTCCAAGTACTCGTTGAAGCCTGCAGTCACGGGTGTGGAGCCGGTGGCGAAGCTGGTATCGCGATCCGACGGAGCCGAGTTCCAAATCGCCGGGACGCGCGCTGTAATAGGCCGCTCGACCGATCCCACGGACGCGCCCGACATCAATCTAAGCGGTTTTGTCCGCGGAGCCGAGCGCGTCTCGCGTCGGCACGCCGAGGTTTTGAAACGCGGGTCCGACTATTTCGTCCGCGATCTTGGGAGTCTCAATGGAACCTATGTGGTCGGACGTGGCAGATTGGGTCGCGATCAGTTGTATAAGCTTAAGGACCGCGACCAGGTGGTACTGGGCTCTGCTATATTGGAATTCAGAAAGGGCTGAATAGGCATGATCACCTGCCCCGAGTGCGGCCTTGAATCAGCGAACGACGCCAGGTTCTGCGATCGATGCGGCCAAGGGCTCGCAGGGGCGCCGACGCAATCCGTGCCCTCCTTGCGCCCGCAACCGCTCGCCGCGGGCACGATTCTCAAAGACCAATACGAGATCGTCGAACTCATCGGCCAGGACTCGGTCGAGAATCGCTATCGGGCGATCCTGAGGACCGGAAACGGCAAGAGCGAAAAGGTAAGACTTCGAGAACGCTTAAGGCCATCCGGCGGTATCAAACAGGCCGCGGCCGAGACTCCGGAAGACAAAAGCGCCGAAGCTCTTTCGGCCGAAGAAGAAAATCCGGCAGATCCGCGCGCGAAGACCAAGGAGCTCGAACCGCCGCCCGGGATGCTGGCGGGCGACGAAGGCGCGCAAGCCGAAGCGGCTCAATCCGAGCAAGCCGCCGTCGCTCCGGATACGGGCGAGGGTGATTCGTCCGCCAAGCCTGTCGCGCCCGACGGCGAAATCTCCGCGGATGAACAGGCCTCGCAGGAGGCAAAGCCAGGCGATAACGACGCCGGCGCCGCGACCGCCGAAGCTATCGCGCCGGAACCGGAAGACCTTGAGCGCGAAGATCTGGGCGAGGTCTTCGAGCGGGTTCTTGCGCTATCGTTGACGGTCAACCATCCTGCCTTTGATCGCGCGTTATCGGGCTTCGCCTGCGAAGACCGCGTGTACTTGGTCTATCCGGATAGCGAACCGCTTACATCGCTGTCGGATCGCCTCAAGGCGGGCAAGCTTGAAGAACCCGAAGCGATTTCCGTCGCAATTCAGGTCTGCCAGGCGGTTTCCTTCATGCATCGCCGAGGGCTGCGTCTGAACGACATCTGTCCCGACTCGATCGCCCTGGGTCGTGACGGGCGGGTCAGGATGACGGGGCTCGATTGCGTCACCAACGACAACGAACTTCAGGACGAGCCTATTTTCAACGACGGATACACGGCGCCTGAAATTTATCGAGCAAAAAAAGTCGACAAGCGGGCCGATATCTTTTCGATCGGAGCGCTGCTGTACACGATGGTGACGGGCGAGCGGCTGGAATCCGAGAGCTGGCGCGAGGAGGCGGGGAGAATCAACTTCTACCCGGCGCACGTGATTTCGCCCGAGCTGGAACAGGCTGTCCGGCGCGCGATCCTGTTCTCAGCACAGGAGCGATGGCCGACGGTCGACGAGTTCAAGGCGACGCTGGCGACGCTTCTCGGCGCGATCACGATCCGTTCGGCCGCGCTGACCGACGTCGGGATGGTGCGCGAGCACAACGAGGACTCGGTGATGAGCGTCGAGTATTTCCGCGACTCGATGGTCGAGCCGGCGCGAGACTTTTTGTATGTCGTGTGCGACGGGATGGGCGGCGCGGAAGCGGGCGAGATCGCAAGCGCGATCGCGGTGAAAACCATCCGGCAATGCGTCGAAGAGCGCGTTGAGCGGGGCGAGACGAAGGATTTGCAGAAGCTCCTGGTCGACGCCCTCGAAGAGGCCAACGTCAAAATCATCGAATACCAGAAGGAACATCCAGAATCACGCGGGATGGGCTCGACCGGAGTGGCCGCGATACTGCTTCCGCCCGACGGCGCCGTGGCATGGGTTGGCGACAGCCGCGCCTACCTGCTCGAAGGCGGTGCGCTGCGCCAGGTCACGCGCGACCATTCGCTGGTGCAGCGGCTTATCGAAATCGGCCAGATTACTCCCGAAGAGGCGCGCCATCACGAGCACAAGAACGTGATTACGCGCTCGCTCGGGGCGCGCCAGAGCGGCCCCGCCGGCGCGGAGGCTGTCGCGCTCAAGCTCAAACGCGGGCAGCGTATCCTGCTTTGCAGCGACGGACTTACCACGCATGTCGAGGACGACGAGATTGACGGCATCCTGCGCCGCCATAGCGATCCCTATGCCGCGGCGCGCGAGCTTATCGCGGCGGCAAACGCCGCAGGCGGAACCGACAACATCTCGGTTATAATTATATTCGCCGTCTAGGCAGCTATGGCTAACCCTTCCGCATCCGCCGGTGCGACAACCGGGCCGCTCAACCCGGGAACGGTCCTGCAGAGCCGCTACCACGTCGAGCGTCTGCTCGGCGGCGGCGGGATGGGGGTGGTTTACCTTGCCCGCGACCAGCGCCTTGCCAATCGCTACTGCGCGATCAAGGAGATGGTCGATCACTTCATCGATCCCAAGCAGCGGCTCGAGGCCAACGAGTACTTCGCTCGCGAAGCCGACACCCTGGCCCAACTGAAGCATCAGGCCATCCCCGCGATCAC
>JAKAVX010000498.1 GCA_021827465.1 Deltaproteobacteria bacterium
ATCTCTTCAGCGACTCGAACATCGACGAGCGATCCACCCAAAGATCCCGGATGACCGGGAACTTCGTCATCGGCTCGACCGTGGTTGGGTTCGGAAGCCCTTCGGCGAGCGCGGTGCACGCCTGGCGGACGCGCCCGTTGATAACCATCGTGCAGGCGCCACACACCTCTTCGAGGCAGTTGGCGTGGAACACGACCGGAGCGACCGCCTTGCCCTGGCGATTCACCGGGTTGCGGCGAATCTCCATCAGCATCGAAACAACATTGTGATGCGGAAGGAAGGGAAGCTCGAATTCCTCCCAGTAGCTCTGCGCCTGGGGGTTCTCCTGCCGCTTTACTCTCAGAACGATTGTGCGTTCGGCCACGGAAATTCTCTCCCTTTCCTAGGCGGCCTTGCTTTGGGTTGCGTGGCTGTCAACGTCGTAGCGGCGCGGACGCGGCTTGATAAGCCCCACGTCGATCGGCTCGAAGCTGAAGCGCGGCCCATCGGACGACCAGTTGGCGAGCGTGGATTTGAGAAAGTTCTCGTCGTCGCGATTCGGGAACTCGGGCTTGTAATGCGCCCCGCGCGACTCGTTGCGATTGAGCGCGCCGAGCGTGATCGGCCGCGCGATTTCGAGCATGTTCCAGAGCTGGCGCACGAACAGCGCCTCCTGGTTGGCCCATTTGCCGCGATCGCTGAGCCCGATTCGCGCCCATCGGTCCTTGAATTCGAGCAGCTTGTTGTCGGCCGCCTTCAACTTGTCGTTGTAGCGCACGACCGTCACGTTCTCGGTCATCGTGTCGCCAAGCTCGCGCCAGATACCGAAGACGTTCTCGGGACCGTCCATCCGGAAGATCTTGTCGAACATCTCGCGCTGGCGTTGGACTTCCTGATCGAGGATGCGCGACTCGGCGCCGTTGGCATGCGCCTTGGCGTACTCGATCATGCTCGGCGCGCCGATCATCCCGCCGTAGATGCATGAGAGCAGCGAGTTCGCACCGAGCCGGTTGGCGCCGTGATACTGGAACTCGCATTCGCCCGAGGCGAACAGCCCCTTGATAGTGGTGTGCTGGGTATAGTCGACCCACAGTCCGCCCATCGAGTAATGCATCGACGGGAAGATCTTCATCGGGACCTTGCGCGGGTCCTGGCCGACGAACTTCTCATAGATCTCGAGCACGCCCGCGACCTTGCGGTTGAGCAGCTCGGGGTCGAGATGGCTCACGTCGAGATAGACGAGCGGCTGGCCGTCCACGCCAAGACCCATCTCGTAGACGACCTTGTGGATCGCGCGGGTCGCGATATCGCGCGGCACCAGGTTGCCGTACGCCGGGTACATCTCTTCGAGGAAGTACCAGGGTTTGCCGTCGCGATAGGTCCAGACCCGTCCGCCTTCGCCGCGAATCGATTCGGAAATCAGGCGGTTCTTGTCCTCGCCCGGCACCGCGGTCGGATGCACCTGGATGAACTCGCCGTTGGCGTAGACCGCGCCCTGCTGATAGCAGGCGCTCGCCGCCGAACCGGTATTGACGAGAGACTGGGTCGAGCGCCCGAAGACGAGACCCGGGCCGCCGCTTGCGATCATAACGCTGTCGGCGGGAAACGCGCGGATTTCGAGCGAGCGCGTGTCGATTGCGCAGATGCCCTTGCAGTCGCCCGATTCGTCCTGGACGACGCTCAGCATCTCCCACGCTTCGAACTTCCGAACGAGCCCCTCGACTTCGTAGCGCCGCACCTGCTCGTCGAGCGCGTAGAGAAGCTGCTGTCCGGTGGTCGCGCCGGCAAAGGCGGTGCGATGATGCTTGGTGCCGCCGAAACGGCGGAAGTCGATCAGCCCCTCGGGCGTGCGGTTGAACATCACGCCCATCCGATCGAACAGGTAGATGATCCCCGGCGCGGCTTCGCACATCCCCTTGACGGGCGGCTGATGCGCCAGAAAGTCGCCGCCGTAGATGGTGTCGTCGAAATGTATCAGGGGCGAATCGCCTTCGCCCTTGGTGTTGACCGCGCCATTGATACCGCCCTGCGCGCACACCGAATGCGAGCGCTTGACCGGCACGATCGAGAAGAGGTCGACCTGTTCCCCCTGCTCGGCCAGCTTCATCGCGGTCATCAGCCCCGCGAGTCCGCCGCCAACGACAATATGATGTCCCGGCATGATCCTCTCCTACGCAGGTGCGCGGAACGCGATCAGCGTCGCCACGCTCACAATCGCCAGTATAACGAACAGCGCCATACAGGCCCGGTTTACCATCGCCTGCGACCGGGGTCCGACCGTAAGGCCCCAGGTGATGCAGAAGGTGAAGATGCCGTTGCAGAGATGGTAGATGCAGGCCAGCACGCCGACGATATAAACCGTCAGGATGACGGGATTCATCATAAAGGCGTGCATCCGCGCGAAGTTGGTCTCGATCCCGGTCATGTAGAACCAGGCCCGCGTCGTCAGCACGTGGAACAGGATGAACAGCAGCGCGAGCGCGCCCGTGATCCGTTGCAGCGTGTACTGCATGTTGCGCGGATACGAGTACGCGCCCACGTTCGGCTCGGAGGTGACCGTAATCACCAGGCCGTAGATCGCGTGGTAAAGGATCGGAATCCACAGCATCACCGCTTCGATTACCATCTCGAGCGGCAGCGTGCGCGTGAACTCGGTTTCCTTCCACCAGGCCGCGCCGCCGCGCAGCACGTACGAATTCTCGAACAGATGGAAAAACAAGAAGCCGCCGATAGGGATGATCCCGCTCAGCGAATGAATCCGGCGCAGGAGCCAGTGGCGCTCGTCCGCAGCCGTTAACCGCGGCGCGGCGACCACCGCCACATATTCGTCAGCCATAGCCTCTTCCCTGCCTTTCGGGCTTGGTTCTAAGCCGCGAGAACCTTGTCCATCGCCTCGACCAGTTCGCGCACGTGGCCGACCGAACTGGCGAAAGCCTTCTTTTCCGCCTCGGTGAGCGCTATCTCGACGATCCGCTCAACCCCCCCCGAGCCAATAATCGCCGGCACTCCGGCATAAAGCCCGCTCACGCCGTACTCGCCTTCGAGGTACGCCGCGCACGGCAGCACTTCCTTGCTGTCGAGCATGTAGGCCTCGACCATCTTATACGCCGCGGTACCGGCCGCGTAATACGACGAGGTCTTCATCAGGTTGACGATCTCGCCGCCGCCCTTGCGCGTGCGATCCTCGATCTCGTCGAGGCGCTTGGCCGCGATGAAACGCTCGATCGGAACCCCTCCGGCCGTCGTGTAGCTGCGCACCGGCACCATGTCGTCGCCTTGCCCGCCGAGCACCATTGCCTGCACGCTCTGGACCGAAACTCCAAGCTCGGTCGCGAGAAAAGTGCGGTAGCGCGCGGAGTCGAGCACGCCCGCCTGTCCGGCCACCCGGTTCTTCGGAAACCCG
>JAKAVX010000499.1 GCA_021827465.1 Deltaproteobacteria bacterium
ATCTGATCGCAAGCGCGCGAGGGGCCGTCCGATGCGGGCAGTGCAGGATAAGCGCGAGATCGAGGTCGGCCGCCGCGCGTGCAAAGCGCCGGAGCACGGCCTCGGCCTTTTCCTGCGCGCCCGGCCGGCTCGCCGTTTCGCCGTACCAGGGCAGGCCGACTTCGCCGACGGCGCAAATCGAGTCGCGCTGCGCTTCGAGCATCGAAAGCGTCCCGGCTATATCGTTCTCGGTTATTTCCGGGCGTTCGGGATGAAGTCCAAGCGCCGGCTTTACGAACTCGGGATAGTCCGCTGAAAGTTCCAGCACCCGCCGGTTCGACTCGGGCGACACTCCCGGCACGATTGCCGCGGTCACTCCCGCCGCGCGAGCCCGCTTGATTAGCCCATCGCGGTCGGCATACTGGTCAGCGTCGAGATGGATGTGGCTGTCAATCATGGCGCTTCGGCGCGGATAGCGGCCCTGCGGTCGATCGGAGACCTGCGTACCCGACTGCGGCGTCCTACGCTCTCCTTAGCACACCTTGCGTCCGAGGATGCGGCCCGCCGCCGGGCGATCGCCAATGACGGTTAACGCCAAAATCGCGCTCGCCGTGCTTGCCGCTTTCGGCGTGCTTGGTTTGTTGGCCGCGATGGGGATTCTGGCGATTATTGGGATGGCGCGCGAGCGGGCCGCGAAACGATCCCGCGAGACCGGTTCGGCGAGATTGCCGCAGGAGTCGGGATGGACCCTGTTTCGGCGCGGACTTGCGCGCAGATGCCCGATATGCGGACGCGGTCCGATCTTCCAGTCGCATTTCAAGATGAATCAGGTATGCTCCGAATGCGGCGCGGTATTCTGGAAAAACGAGGGTGAATGGCTCGGTCCGGCCGTGATGGATTACACGGTGATCAGCGCGGGCATGCTCATCGCCTTGGCGGCAACCTCTTTTGCCGGGCTTTCGGAGTTTGCCCAGATCGGCATCGGGGCTGCCGTCGCCACGCTCGCCGTGATCGTGCTTGCGCCATGGTCGCGAAGCCTGTGGACGGTATTGCTTTATATGTGCGGCGAGATGGAAGCGCCGGACGCGAAGCGCCGATAAACGGCGAGGTTGAGGCGCGAGAGAGTTTTATCCCGCCATTCGACGCACGCAATCCACCGTGGCTCTAACGAAGGCATTTTCGAACCGACCGATCATTTTCCCGCGACCCGCGCGATGACCGAACTTCGCCTGATGTGGCGCAACACCCGGATGGTCGTGCTGTGCGCGATCTCGGCGGCGCTTTACGCCGCGGTGCTGGTGCCGTTCAAGGTCGTGCCGCTGATTCCCGGCGTGACCGAACTTCGTCCCGCCAACGCAATCCCGATCGTGTGCTCGTTCCTGTTCGGACCCGCGGCGGCGTGGGGCGCGGCGATCGGCAACATGATCGGCGACTTCTTCGGCGGGGTCTCGCCCGGCGACCTGTTCGGTTTCGCCGCCAACCTCTTCTACGGCTTCATCCCGTACAAAATCTGGGAGATTATCTCGCGCGGCGAGAGCCCGGTGATCCGTTCGCCGTGGACCGCGGTCAAATATTTCGCGACGTGCCTGGCCGCCAGCGTGCTGTGCGCGGACTTCGTCGGATGGGGCGACAATATGCTCGCGCTCCGGCCGTTCTCGCTGCTCGGCAACGTGATCATCTTCAACAACATGGCGTCCGCGATGCTGCTTTCGCCGTTTATCCTGGCCGCCGTCTATACGCCCGTACGGCAGAGCAGGATGCTTTACACGGAACTGATGCCCGAGATTAAGCGGGCGCCGATGCCGCGCCGGACGCTCGGGCTCGCTCTGCTGATCGCGGGCGAGGTCGGCGCGTGGGTGGCGGGCAATCTGCTTTCGACCGGATACTGGACGCCCGCGTTCCTGCCGGCCTGGATTGCGGCGGCGCCGTACGACAAGTCGGTCGCGATAATCGTAAGCCCGTTGATGATCCTGGCGGTGGTGGGGCTATGCCTGATGTGAAGGTCGAGATGCGCGAGGCTGAGACGGCCGCGCCCGCCGAAGAGGCGATCGCGGTCGAGGGGCTGAGCTTCGCCTATCACGACACCCCGCGCGCGGCGCTCGCCGGAATCAACTTCGCCCAGTCCGCAGGCGAGATGGTCGGCGTGATGGGCGCGTCGGGCGCGGGAAAATCAACGCTCGCGAAGTGCCTCAACCGGATCGTCCCGGAACTCGAGGGCGGGGAATTCCGCGGAATCGTCCGAATCTCGGGGCGCCCGACCGCCGACGCGCGCGTCCATGAGATAGCGCCCGAAGTCGGGATGGTGTTTCAGGATTTCGAGTCGCAGCTCTTCTCGACCAGCGTCGCGCATGAAGTCGCCTTCGCGCTCGAACAGATCGGGATGGAGCGCGAGGAGATGCTTCGGCGGATCGGACCGGCGCTCGAGGCGGTCGGGCTGGCGAGCTTCGAGGAGCGCGATCCGACTTCGCTCTCCGGCGGGCAGAAGCAGCGGCTTGCGATCGCGGCCGTCCTCGCGCTTCGCCCGCGCATTATCGTGTTCGACGAACCGACCACCGACCTCGATCCCGAAGGCCGCGCCGAGGTCTTCGCGCTTATCCGCCAGCTTCGCGAGCAGGGACTCAGCCTGGTCGTGATCGAGCACGAGGCCGAGGAACTCCAGCGCAGCGACAGGATAGTGCTTCTCCGCGAAGGGTCGATTATCGCCGAGGGCGCGCCGCCCGCGGTGATGACCCAACTGGATCTGCTGGAAAGCTGCGGGGTGCATCCGCCCGGTCTCAACCGCCTGCTCAATCTGCTCGGAATCGAAGGCCACGCGCGAAGCGTCGAGCACGCCGAGAGCGAAATCAGAAAACGCTTTCCGAACGCCCCGTTCGCGCCGGCCGCCGAGCCATCCGCGAGTCAGGCCGCGACTGATTCAACGCAGGCGGGTTCCGCGCACCCGGCCGACCCGCTGATCAGGATCGAGAACGTCTCGTTCTCCTATCCCGGCGGTCCGCGCGTTCTCGACGGCGTCGAGCTTGCGATAGTGCCGGGAGAGTTCGTCGCGATAATCGGGCAGAACGGATCGGGAAAGACCACGCTCGCCAAGCTCGTGATCGGGCTTCTCAAACCCGAGTCGGGCCGGATAATGCTTGACGGACGCGACCGCGCGACGATTCATTCCGCGGCGACCGCGCGCGAGATCGGCTACGTCTTCCAGAATCCCGACCATCAGATTTTCGCCGCGACGGTCGAAGACGAGGTCGCCTTCGGCCCGCGGAACTTCGGACTCGATCCGGAGGAAATCGAACGGCGATGCGCCGAGGTGTTGCGCGCCGTGGGACTGGAGGACGAACGCGGGAGCAATCCCTTTTTACTCAGCAAGGGCCAGCGCCAGCGGATTACCGACGCGAG
>JAKAVX010000500.1 GCA_021827465.1 Deltaproteobacteria bacterium
AAATCGCGCTGGTTAGCGCCGACGAGGCGAAGCTCAAGGCCGAGGCCGAAGGCGGAGGTCTCAGCGCGCGCGCGCTCAGGAGGTTGCTCGAACGGCGCGATCGGCTGGTCGCGTTGACGCTTACCACCAACAATCTCGCCACGGTGACCGCGGTGGTTCTGCTTACCGGATTTCTCCATTCGATCCGGCCGTCGCTTTCGTACCTTGCGCCCTTCATCCTCGCTCCGCTCACGCTGCTCCTGGGCGAGGCTGTGCCTAAGCTGCTGACGCTCAGGCGTCCGACCGAGTTGGTGCGCGCGGTGGCGGCGCCGCTCGTCGTGCTCTCGACCGTGCTCGCGCCGCTGCTTGCGGCGGAGACCGCGCTCAGCCGATGGCTCAGGCGGCTGGTCGGGGTTCCGGCGGGCGCGAAGAGCGTGTTCCTGAGCCGCGACGATCTGGCCCTGCTCTTGCGCCGCGCGGCGTTCGCGGGCGCGGCCGTGGCGGAGACCGACGCTATCCTGCCGGTCGAGCGGCAGATGATAAGCAGGATTTTCCGCTTCACGCGCGGCGACGCGCGCCGGGCGATGGTTCCGCTGGTGCGGGTGGTCGCCGTCCCGGAGGACATGCCGCTCGCTGCCGCTATCGAGACCGTGCGCCGCGAGGGCTATAGCCGCCTGCCAGTCTTTCACAGCCGGATAACCGATATCGTGGGCGTGGTTCACGTCTTCGACCTGCTCGAAGCTCCGGAGCTTGCGCGCCCGGTGAGCGACGTGATGCGCCCTGTCAGCTACTTTCCGGAATCGATGCCGCTCGACGAGGCGCTGGTCGCGGTGCAGCGCACTGGCGAGCATATCGCGGTGATCGTCGACGAGTACGGGGGCGCGTCGGGAATTCTCACCGCCGAGGACATCATCGAGGAGATCGTCGGGGAGATCGAGGACGAGTACGATCTGGCCGAGAAGATCGCCCGAATCGTCAACCGCCGCACGCTCAAGGTTCTCGGCCGCGCGCCGGTCGGCGAACTAAACGAGCGCTTCGGCCTGAAACTGCCCGAAGCCGACGAGTATGCTACGATCGGTGGGCTGGTGGTGGAGCGCCTCGGGCATATCCCGAAGGCCGGCGAACAGCTCAAGGTTGATGACGTAATGATCACGGTTCTCAGAAGCGACGCGCGCGCGGTACGGGAGGTCATGATGAATCTCGGACACGCGCTGCGCGCGGAGCACGCCCGCCGGGAATGACCGAGCATCGGATACGCGAAATCCTCGAAGGCGTCGCTTCCGGCCGTGTAACCGCCGATGCGGCGCTCGCGCACTTGAAGCATCTACCTTTCGAGGATCTCGGCTTCGCCAAAATCGACCGCCATCGCGATGTCCGCCGCGGCGTGCCCGAAGTCGTCTTCGGCGAAAGCAAGACCGTCGAGCAGCTTGCGGAAATCGGACGGAGGGTCGTGCGCGCCCGCATGAATCTCATCATCACGCGCCTTTCCGCGGACAAGGCCGGCTCGCTCAAGCGCAAGCTCAAGGGCCTCGTCTACCATCCCGACGCCCGCCTCGCATCCATTATCAGCGACGGCGCTCCCCGGTCGGGACATGGCGAGGTGATGGTTATAAGCGCGGGGACCTCCGACCTGCCGGTCGCCGAGGAAGCCGCGCTATGCGCCGAGCTGTTCGGCAACAAGGTGCAAAGGCTCTACGACGTCGGCGTCGCGGGGCTCCATCGCCTGACCTCCAACCTTGAAGCTATCTCGCGCGCGAGCGTGCTCATCGTTGTGGCCGGGATGGAGGGCGCGCTGCCGTCGGTAGTCGCGGGACTGCTCGACAAGCCTGTTATCGCGGTGCCGACCAGCGTCGGCTACGGAACCGCGTTCGGCGGGCTCGCGGCGCTGCTCGGGATGCTCAACTCGTGTTCGAGCGGCGTGACGGTCGTCAATATCGACAACGGTTTCGGGGCCGCGCTCGCCGCGACGCTGATCAACCGGGTTGGTCTCAACCGGAAACAGGACTGATGGCGAAGCGGGAACTGACCAGCGGGCGCACCCGGCGCGCGATCAAGATGGGCGAACTCGCCTCGCAGGTTGGCACCAGCTACCTGTGGACCTCGCTCCGCCGCCCGTTCCTTGACGCGACCCAGCGCGAGAAGGAACTGCTCGAAACCCATATCCGCAACGCACGCCGAATCGTCGAAAGCTCGACTCAATTGCGCGGCGCGTTCCTTAAACTCATCCAGATGCTCGCGATGCGCCGCGATTTGCTCCCGACCGAGGCGCTCGAGGTGCTTCGCACCACCCAGTCGGGCGTCGAGCCGATGGACTACCAGATGATCTCCGAGCAGGTCCGTCGCGAGCTTGGAAAGCGCCCCGAGCAGCTCTATGCGAGCTTTGAGCGCACCGCTTTTGCGGCGGCCTCCCTCGGCCAGGTGCATCGGGGGCGCCTCAAGGACGGGCGCGAGGTCGCGGTTAAAATCCAGTATCCGGGTATCGACAAGGCGGTTCGCCAGGACCTTCAGAACCTGAAGCTCCTGCTGAAGACCCTCGGCGGTATCGCGCGCGACGTGATGCATCAGAAGGTCGACACCGAGACGGTTTACGGGGAACTCGAAGCTCGTCTCAAGGAGGAGCTCGACTACCAGCTCGAAGCGCGCAACATGGCCGAGTTCGGCAGGCTGTTCGCCGACGACGACGAGGTGATGGTCCCCGAAGTCATTAAGGATCTGAGTTCACGCCGGGTGCTGACGATGACCTATATCGACGGCTATCCGCTGACCGACGCGCTCGGCGCGGAAGTGGATGTGGACCTTCGGCGATGGGTCGCGCGCAAATGCTCGGAACTCGCGTGGCGCCAGATCCTGGAATTCGGCGTGCTCCACACCGACTTCCATCCGGGCAACTATCTCATCACCTATCATCCGCGCATCGGCATCCTTGATTTCGGGTCGATTCGCCGTTTCAGCGAGCCCCACAGGAAAGCCTACCTGATGGTCGCCAAGGGAATCGTTGACGATGACGACGCCGCGGTCGCTACCGGGATGACAAAGCTCGGCTATATCGACGCGAGCCAGGACCCGGCTCCGATGGTCGAGGTAATCCATATCCTGTTCGAGCCGATGTACACGCGCGGCGGATACGAACCCAGGCATTACGACACAGTCGGCAAGGCGCAGAAGGTCGGCGAGATTGCCTTCAAACACAAGCTCTACAAGTCGCCCGACCACAGCGTCTTTCTGCTGCGAGCGCTCATCGGGCTCGAAAGCATCGTCAGCCAACTCGGCGTCAAGGACGACTACCGGAGCGGATTTATCCGATGCGTCGAGCGCGCAATAGCCTCGCGCTAGGCGAGGACGAATCTGCGGCCCTGCTCGAAGCTCTCGAGCGCCATCGCGACCATCATT
>JAKAVX010000501.1 GCA_021827465.1 Deltaproteobacteria bacterium
TGGCCGGGACACCCTGCTACCGCGCACTGGGGCCTCGAGGACCCGGCCGAGGCGCGCGGCAGCGAAGCGGAGCAGATGGAGGCGTTTCGGCGGGCCTTTGCCGTGCTCGAGGCGCGGGTAAAGATGCTCGCCGCGATGCGTCCGGAGACGCTCGATCGCGCGGCGCTGGAAAAGCGTTTGCGCGCAATCGGGATCGTCGTCGAAAACAGAACGGGGGAACGCCGATGAAAGCGCGATGCGCCGGAGCGCTTGGCGTCGAGCCGATAAGCGCCGTCGCCGGGCGGCTCTCGGTACTCGACAGGTTCCTGACGCTGTGGATTTTTCTCGCGATCGTTCTGGGAATCGGCCTCGGCTACGTTTTTCCGGGCCTGAGAAGCGCGTTCGATCGGCTGAGCGTCGGAACGACTTCGATTCCGATCGCGGCGGGACTCATCCTGATGATGTACCCGCCGCTGGCCAAGGTGAATTACGACAAGCTCGGGCGGGTGTTCCGCGACTGGAAAATACTCGGGCTTTCGCTCGCGCAGAACTGGATCGTCGGGCCGCTGGTGATGTTCGCGCTCGCGATACTTTTCCTGCGCGGGCATCCGGATTACATGGTCGGGCTTATCCTGATCGGGATCGCGCGATGTATCGCGATGGTGATCGTGTGGAACGATCTCGCGCGCGGAGATCCCGACTATTGCGCGGGGCTGGTCGCCTTCAATTCGGTTTTCCAGGTCTTCTTCTATTCGGTTTACGCCTATCTCTTCGTGACGATTATTCCCGGATGGCTGGGGCTCGGCGGGGCCGTGGTCAGCATCACGATCGGACAGATCGCCGAGAGCGTGGGAATCTATCTCGGAATTCCGTTCGCCGCCGGGCTTGCGACGTGGCTCATCCTGGTGCCGCTCAAGGGGCGGCAATGGTATTACGAGCGCTTCGTCCCGCGTATCAGCCCGCTCGCGCTGGGCTCGCTCCTGTTCACGATAGTCGTGATGTTCTCGCTTAAGGGGCAGGCGATAGTGCGGCTTCCGCTCGACGTTGTTCGTATCGCCGTTCCGCTGCTCTGCTACTTCACGCTGATGTTCGCGATCACGCTCGCGATGAGCATCCGGGCGGGCGCGTCGTATTCGCAGGCGGTCACGCTTTCATTCACGTCCGCCTCGAACAACTTCGAGCTGGCTATTGCGGTCGCGGTGGCAACCTTCGGAATCGCCAGCGGCGAGGCGTTTGCGGCGGTTATCGGACCGCTGGTCGAAGTGCCGGTGATGATCGGCCTGGTCGAGGTCGCGCTGAGACTCGGCGCGCGATTCGCAAGCGAGAGCGCCGTGGCCGCAACCGAGGCCCAGAACCAGCCGGGCGCGCGCGAGGCGTGAGCGCGGCCCGCGCGGCACCCGCCGCAGTGACGGATCAGAGCCAGCCTCCGATCGCGATTCCCGCGAGCACCGCAGTGCACCCGGCGAGCACGCTGCCCGCCAGATTCGCGAACGCGAGCAGGAACTCGCCGTCCTGCACAAGGCGCATCGACTCGTACGTGAACGTCGAGAAAGTTGTATAAGCGCCGAGGAACCCCACCGCGAACAACAGCCGCCAGTTCGGCTGCACCCACGGGCGTTCCTGCGCGAACGCAAGAAAAACGCCCAGGATGAAGCTGCCGGTGACGTTGATTACGAAGGTGCCCCACGGAAACACCGTGCCCCATCGCTCGGCGATCAGTCCGCCGAGCAGGTAACGCGCGTTGGCGCCGAGAAACCCGCCGATTCCAACCCAAAGCAGCGCCGCCACCGCCTTACATTCCCCCCTCGGCCGCGCCAGCCAAAAGCGCGCGCATCATCTCGCTGCGCCCGACGATTCCGACGAGCTTTCCCTCGGCGTCAACCACCGGCATCCGCTTGGTCCGCTTTTCGGCCGAGAGCGCAAGCGCGCTTGCGACCGGCATCTCGGAGCGCACGGTCACGACCTCGCGAGTCATCAGGTCCGCCGCGGTCTGACCGTGAAGCCGCGCGAGCTGTTTGCGCGCGTCCTCGCTTGCCTTTCCGAGCGGCACGCGCGCGACCAGCATCCTGATGAGACCGGGGCGGCTTTCGGGGCTTACGCGCGAGACCAGATCGCTGTCCGCGATTATCCCGACCACCCTGCGCCCGGCGTCTATCACGACCACGCGCTTGTGAGTCGAGGAAACCAGCAGCTCGAACAGCTCGGCGACGTTGGCCGTTTCGCCCACGGTCGGAACGTTGCGCGTCATCACGTCGGCGACGGTCGCGTGCTCGTCGCCGGGGGTCGTCCCGGGCTGCCATTCGGGAATATGGACGGCGGCGATAGTGCTGAGCACGTCGAGGCGGCCGAGGATTCCCACCAGGTTTCCGCTCGCGTCAACCACGGGCAGCCGCTTGAGCCGCCGCGTCACCATCAGATGGGCGGCGTCGGCGAGCGATGCGCCGGGCGCGACCGTCACCACTTCCTTCGTCATCACTTCGCTGACGTGGCGCTCGGGATTTTCGAGCGAGCGATGGAGTTCGCGGACGAACTCGGCGTCGGCGACGCGTTTCAGGCTAAGCCCGACTTCCATGCCGCCGCGGGTCAGCAGGTCGGTGTCGCTGACCATCCCAACCACGCGGCCGTCGGCATCGACGACCGGGACGGCGGTGAAATCCTTGTCGAGCAGGAGTTCGACGACGCGGGTCAGCGAATCCTCGGGCCTGACGGTGACGACCTCGCGGCGCATCACGCGCTCTACAGTCACGTCGGGCAATCCCTGGCGGAATCCGATTCCGGGCCGCGCGATTTCGACGTCCTGCAGCGTCATCAGGGCGTTGGGCGCCATCTCGACAAGCGCCGGGAGGATTTGTTCGATCCTGTCCGCGCGGTCGATTACGGTAATGACGATGGGAAGGTCCATCGAGAGCCGCAGGATGGCCGATGTGTGGATGCGGCTGGAGGCTCCGAAACCGGCCACGCCCCGGGTCACGGTGGCGCCTGCGATACCCTCGCGGCGCAGGAATTCCACAATCGCCATGTACAGGGCCTTATGGTGATGCTGGTCGGCTTCGCCCAGGTAGATGGTGAGCTGTCTGCCCTTGCCGGTGAACATTTGCAACCTCGCGGTATCGCGATACGCACGTCCGCGCGCGCGTGCCGCCGTGGGCCCGGCGATGCGACAGCCCGCCTGGCGACCGCATCGGCAAGCCGATTATATGTCTCGGATAGTCCCGTTCGGGCGGAGTCTGGATGGGTCGCTCCCGCCGATGGGAGATCCGGCAGGAGTCATCAGCTTCCCGAAGGAAGCGGTTTCGGTGAACCCCATCACCGCGTAGATTCTATTGATGGAGCAGGCCGTGCTTGCAGTCAAGCGCCCGCGCGAACGTCAAAACGGATGAGCCGGACGC
>JAKAVX010000002.1:0-9962 GCA_021827465.1 Deltaproteobacteria bacterium
GTCGGAGGACGGCGGCGCGTCATGGCGCCGTATAACGGAGGGCATCGACCGCACGTATACGGTGCCGCTGGTTATCGTTGAGGAAGACGGCAAGTCCGCGCTCTACACCGCGGCCGCCGCAGGCCCGCCGCCGAGCTGGCAGGTCGCGACGCGCGGCGCGGACTCGGCGATCTTCCGCAGCGTCGATCATGGGCGGACGTTCGAAGTGAGCGAGCGCCGCTTCGGACCGGAGCGCGGGATGCCGATGCGGTTTCGGGAGATGCCAGGTGCGTCGGAGTTTTTCGGCGTATCGACGACCGGAGCGGTCTTCCGATACGGCGCCAACGGAGACGGATACGCCTCGCATCCGCTTGCGGAAAAGCTCCCGCCAGCCTACGACCTCGTGGTTCTGCCCTAGTCTTCGGAATCCGCGGGCGAATCGTGAGTCCCGCCTTTTTTGTCGCGTACCTCCCTGACTACGAACGCGCCGCCCAGAAAGACAAACAGCAACCCGATTGGAAAAAGCACGCCTGCGAGAATCGGGCGCTCGTAGATTATCTCCAGGCCCCACCAAATGAGCCCGGCACCGAGAGCAAGAAAGAGAAGAACCTGACCGAAGCGCATCCGGGCCACCATAAACCTAACGCCAGCCTCTGTCACCCAAATCCGCACTCACCCTTGACCGATAGCGAATAAAAAGCGAAACTGATGGCCTCGGGAGAAATTCCATATGGCCGACGCTGCTCTAGAACTGCCGCTCGTCATTGAAGCTTCCGCGGAGCTGGACACGCGCGGAGAAGTGGAATTCCACGACATGCCGGTGCGCCAGATCCTCAACCGATGCACCAGTCGGCGGGTGCCGTTTCGATGGACGATCAATCCGTATCGCGGATGCGAGTTTGGATGCGTCTACTGTTATGCGCGCTACACGCATGAATTCCTCGAACTGCGCGATCCGCTCGATTTCGAACGGCGGATTTTCGTCAAGCGGATGGCGGCCGAGGTGCTTGCGAGGACGCTCTCGCGCACGCCGGTCGGCGACGACGCGATCGCTATCGGCACCGCGACCGATCCCTATCAGCCCGCCGAGCGCAGGTTCGAACTGACGCGTTCGATGCTCAAGGTTCTCGCCGAACTCTCCGGGCTCACGATCTCGATCACGACCAAGTCCGCGCTCATCACGCGCGACCTCGATCTTCTTCGCGCGATCGACCGGCGCTCGAATCTCTCGGTCAATTTTTCGCTGATAACGCTCGATAGGAAGCTCCAGCGCGTGCTCGAACCGCGCGCGACGCGCCCGGAACTAAGGCTTCGCGCGCTCGCGGAACTGGCGGGCGCGGGAATCCGATGCAACGTGCTGGTAATGCCGGTGATTCCGGGGCTGAGCGACGATCCGCGCTCGGTCGAGTCGGTGATGCGCGCGGCGAAGGCGGCTGGCGCAAGCAACGTATGGTGGCGAGCGCTGTTTCTCAGGCCGGCGGCGGCGCGCCGCTTTATCCCGTTCGTTCGCGAGCGCTTTCCGAAGCTGGCTCCGAGGATAGACGCTTTCTATGCGCGCAATGCCTATCCGCCGAAGACTTACGACGAGCATCTCGAAGCGCTCTTCACACGCCTCAAGGCAAAATACAGCTTCGATTTCTCGCGTGAACGATTCGCCACGCCGCACGCGCAAGAGATACGGCCCGCGGCACAGCTAAGCCTCCTCGACCGCGCACGCGGGTGAAATCGGCTCCCGGGCGTCGATCTGCACGCACAGTGCGCGGGCGAATCGCGGCGCGCAGGCGCGAATACCGCGCTGGGATCAAACCGGCGCGATTCCGAGAGAGCGAATGATCTGGTTTTGGATTTGGTGCGCGGGGCGGGACTTGAACCCGCACGGTATCACTACCACCAGCCCCTCAAACTGGCGTGTCTGCCTGTTCCACCACCCGCGCACTCGGGGAAAAAGAGGGTATGCGGTTTGTCGCTGGTTGCTGGCTCCGTTCTACTTGCTGGCCGGAGCCGGTGAAGCGGCCGAATGCGGCGCCGGAGCGGGAAGCGCCGGTTTCGCCTTCGGGACGGCCTGAGCCGGCATCACGCTATGCGCCCCGCTTCCGAAGACGCTGCCGGTCGCCCGCTGGGTCGAGGCGTATGCGAGATACATTGAGGTGGCGAAGAACACCATCGCGAGACCGGCGGTGACCCGGGTGAGCACGTTGCCCGCGCCGCTCGCGCCAAACACCGTCTGGCTCGAGCCGCCGAACACGGCGCCGATCTCCGCGCCCTTGCCCTGCTGGAGGAGGATTACCACCACCAGCGAGACGCATACGATTACGTGAATCGTCAGAACGACCGTTATCACTAAAGCTCCCGCCTCAACCGACGCGCGCCCTTACTATACGCGCGAAGGAGTCAGCCCTTAAGCTTGCCCCGCCGACCAGAGCGCCGTCAATATCAGGCTTGCAGACGAGCGAGTCAACGTTCTCGGGCGTGACGCTTCCGCCGTAGATGATTCGGGCCCTGACCGCGGCCTCCCGACCCCATCGTTCCTCGATAATTTCACGCATCGCGCCGTGAATCGTTCCCGCCTGCTCGGGCGTGGCGTTCTTGCCCGTGCCGATAGCCCAAACCGGCTCGTAGGCGATAACGACCCGATCGAGGTCCTCGCCGGCAACGCCGTCGAGGCCGTTTTCGAGCTGCTCGACCACCACTTCGAGCGCGTCGCCCGCGTCGTGCTGCATCAGGGTTTCGCCCACGCACAGAACCGGGACGAGTCGATGGCGCAGCGCGGCGAGCACCTTCTTGTTGATGGTCTCGTCGCTCTCGCCGAAGATGTGGCGGCGCTCGGAGTGGCCAAGGATCACGTGCGTCACGCCAAACGGCTTCAGCATCGGGGCCGATACCTCGCCGGTGAACGCGCCCTTGTCCTCGAAGTGCATATCCTGCGCTCCGAGCAGAATCGACGAACCGGCCAGAGCCTGCGAAACCGCGGGAATCAACACGGACGGCGGCGCGATCAGGACCTGCCGATCCTTCGCCAGGGCCGAAGCCTCGGGATCAAGTTGCGCGCGAAGCGCGGCGACCATCGCCCGCGCTTCGTTCGCGGTGAAGTTCATCTTCCAGTTTGCCGCGAGAAGCTTGCTACGCATCGGACACCTTCCGCGCCAGTCACACGGTCGTGCGCGCCGCGACGCATCCGCGGCGCCCGCCGCTCGCTAGCAATCGAGCGCCTTCACGCCCGGAAGCTCGCGCCCCTCGAGGTATTCGAGCGTTGCGCCGCCGCCGGTCGAGATATGGGTGAAACCTCGCGACCACGGCTGATGGGCGACCGCGGCTGCGGTGTCTCCGCCGCCGATTACGCTTTTGACGCCGCCGAGCCCGGCAAGCGCTTCGCCGACCCCCAGAGTGCCCTTTGCGAACGCCTCGTTTTCGAAAAGTCCGAGCGGGCCGTTCCAGATCACGGTTTTGGCCCGGGCCAGGCGCGCGATGAAGTCGTCGGCGGTCCTGGGCCCGATATCGAGACCCATCATCCCGGCCGGAATTTCGGAGACCACGGTTGCGGTCTCGGGCTTGTCGGGAGCTTGCGCGACGACGTGATCGATCGGCAGCACAAAATCCACGCCCTGCTTATTCGCCGCCTCCATCAGCTCGTTCGCAAGCTCGAGCTTGTCCTCCTCGACTCGCGAGCGTCCGATCGGCGTGCCGCGCGCCCTAAGGAACGTGTAGGCCATCGCGCCGCCGATAAGAAATGTGTCGAACTTGGGCAGCAGATGCTTGATCACGTCGATTTTGTCGGAAACCTTGGCGCCACCGAGGATCGCAATTGCCGGGCGCTCGGGGTTGTCGACCACCAGGCTCAGCGCTTCCAGCTCGCGCATCATCAGGAAGCCCGGCACACGCTCGGCGAAGAACTGCGCTACGCCCGCGGTCGAGGCGTGGGCGCGATGCGCCGCGCCGAAAGCGTCGTTCACATACACGTCCTTGCCACGCGCGAGTTCGTGGGCAAAGTCGCGATTGTTGGCCTCTTCGTCGGCATGGAAGCGCAGGTTCTCGAGCAGCAGCGCCTCGCCCGGCTTCAGCGCCGAGACCATCCTGCCGGTTACGTCGCCGATACAATCGGGCGCAAGCGGCACCTTGATTCCAAGCTCGGCGCTCAAGCGCTCGCTGACAGGCTTCAGGCTGAATTCCGGGGTGCGCTCCTTGGGACGGCCGAGATGCGAGCACATCACTGGCGAGCCGCCCTCCTTCAGGATGTAGCGGATGGTCTCTAGAGTGGCCTCGATGCGGGTTGCGTCGGTGATGCGGCCGTCGTGGATCGGCACATTGAAGTCGCATCGCACCAGCACCCGCTTGCCCGCCAGCTTCAGGCTCGTAATCGGTCGAATTGACATGACTGTTACCGCCGATAATCAGAGCCGCGCCGCTACGTGGGCGGTGACGTCGGCAAGGCGGCACGAGTAACCCCATTCGTTGTCGTACCAGGAGAAGACTTTCACCAGCCGCTTGCCCATCACCTTAGTAAGCGGCGCGTCGAAGATCGACGAGTGCGAATTGCCGTTGAAGTCGATGGAAACCATCGGCTCGTCGCTGTAGGCGAGAATCCCCTTCAATTCGCCCTCGGCCGCTTTCTTCATCGCGGCGTTGACCGCCTTGTCGTCGGTGTCGCGCTCGACGATCGCGGCCAAATCGACCAGCGAGACGTTCGCGGTCGGAACCCTGATCGCGACGCCGTCGAGCTTGCCCTTGAGCGCGGGCAGAACCAGCCCTATCGCTCGCGCCGCGCCGGTCGACGTCGGCACCATCGAGAGCCCCGCCGCGCGGGCGCGCCTGAGATCGCGATGCGGTCCGTCCTGGAGATTCTGATCGGCTGTATAGGCGTGCACCGTCGTCATCAGGCCGTGCATGATCCCGAAATTCTCGTGCAGCACTTTCGCAATCGGGGCGAGGCAGTTGGTGGTACAGGAAGCGTTGGAGATGATGTGATGCTTGACCGGATCGTAAGCTCCGGGGTTGACGCCCATGCAGATGGTCGCGTCGACGCCTTCGCCGGGCGCGCTGATCACGACCTTTTTCGCTCCCGCCGCAAGATGCGCCGCGGCTTTTTCCTTCGAGGTGAACAGTCCTGTGGATTCGACCACGATCTGCACCCCGAGGGATTTCCAGGGCAGCTTCGACGGATCGCGCTCCGCAAGCACCTTGACCGGCTTGCCGTCGATGAGGATCGTGTCGCCCTCGGCTTTCAGGTCATGAGCGAGCGTTCCGTGGACCGAGTCGTATTTGAGCAGATGGCAAAGCGTGCGAGCGTCGGTGATGTCGTTCACCGCGACGGTTTCGAGATCTTTTCGTGTCAGTGCGGCGCGCAGAAAGAGCCTGCCGATTCGTCCAAATCCATTGATGGCGATTTTGGTAGCCACGGCGTGAATCCTCCCGGGTGCTTCTCGCGGCGCCTGTTTTGTAATCGCCGCAAGTTAGACGTTGGACTTTACTGTTGCAAGGGTCATGCAGCATAAAACGAGCCAAATTGAGCCAATTCTTCGCCAGACAAGGCTATTGGGCGGCGCAGATATTTTTCACCGGCCAAAAAAGGGTAAAATGTCGGCTTACAGAGGAAGATGGCCTTTATGATCCCTTCTGCGACGGCTGGCGCCGGTGGTTTGAGCGTCGTCGATCTGCTCCTCGGAACGGGGCCGGTTGTTCAGGTAGTTATCTGGACACTTGTTGCGTTTTCGGTCGGGAGTTGGGGAATAATCCTCTACAAGCTGGTTCAGACTTCGCGTGCGCGACGGGAATCCGAGCGCTTCATTTCCATATTCTGGGAATCCCGCAACCTCGCCACTATCCACAACGCCAGCGTCGGCCTGGTTCGCAGCCCGATCGCGCAGGTCTTCCGCGCCGGCTATCAGGAAGTGTTGCAGCTTACCCGGGCCAAGCGCCAGGCGGTCGGCGCCGAGAACGCCTTTTCGGCCGACTTCGGCGGCTCGGAGAACGTGATGCGCGCGATGAAGAAGCAGGGCAATGTCGAGCTGACCAAGCTCGAATACGGGATCACGTTCCTGGCGACCACCGGCTCGACCTGTCCGTTTGTGGGTCTTTTCGGAACAGTGTGGGGTATCATGACGGCCTTTCTCGGCCTATCGGCTGCGCACTCATCCAATATTCAGGCGGTCGCGCCGGGAATCGCCGAGGCGCTTATCACCACCGCGATCGGCCTGGTTGCCGCGATTCCAGCGCAGGTCTTCTACAACTACCTGACCGCGCGGGTTCACGTGCTTGCCACCGAGATCGACAACTTCACCGCTGAATTCCTCAATATCGCCGAGCGTCATTTCCTGTCTTAAGGATCACCGGAGACGGAATCGTGGCCTTTGAAGCCGGACAGCGAGGCAAATACGTTTCGCAGATAAACGTCACTCCGCTGGTGGACGTGATGCTGGTGCTGCTGATCATTTTCATGGTCACCGCGCCGATCATCCAGCAGGGCGTGCAGGTCACGCTGCCAAAGGTCAAGGCGGCCGCGCTGCCGGGCAAGGAGCTTCAGTTCGTGGTCTCGATCACGCGCGGCGGCGAAATCTATCTGAACGATCGCAAGCTCTCGGCCGACGAGCTTACCCAAAAGCTCATGGCGATCTCGCGCGAACGGCCCGACCGCGAGGTTTTCATTCGCGCCGACGAGCAGGTTCCCTACGGCGAGGTCATCCGCACGATGGCGGCGATAAAGGCCGCGGGAATCGAAAACGTCGGGATGGTGACGGAGATGCCGGCGCCGGGCCGCGACGGACGGGAGGCGGCGGACAGGCACGATCGTGGCAAGTCCGCGCCATAACGACGAACGGCCGACCCCGTGGGGATATATCGCGGCCATCCTGGTCTCCGCGCTTGGGCACGCGGGCTTGCTCGCTTTTGTGTTCCTCGTGATGCCGCGCCTGTTCCATGCGGACGAAAGTCCGCCACCCTCCTACACGGTCAAGATCGTCGACAGCCTGCCCGCGGGAGACCTCGGCACCCATCTGCCGCCGCTTGCGCCGAAGCATCGGCCGCAGCCAGCCAGGCACGCCGAGGCGAAGGAACCCAAGCCCGAAGCGCGCAAGCCTCCGCCCCCCAAGCTTCCGAGCGAGCCCGACAAAAACGCAATAGCGCTCAACACCAAAAAGCTCAAAACCCCAACGCCCACGCCGACTCCCACGCCGACCCCTGAGCCGACCGCACGTCCCACGCCCAAGCCCAGGAAGCATCACGAGGCCGAGCGCAAGCCGACCCCCAAGCCCACTCACACGCCGGGAAAGAAGCTCGCCCACGCGCGCCCGACGCCCAAGCCTCATCGCAAGCAGGAGGAAAAGCGGCACAAAACCGAGGTCGCCAAGGCCAAACCGCGACCTACGGCGAGCATCCAGGAGCAGCTCGCGAAAATTCGCGAAGAGCTTCTCGCACAGCATCTCCGCGACGAGAAAAATGGTCACGCGCAAAACGAATCCGCAAGCGGGCCGGTGCTCGCCGACAAGAATACCGCCGGCAAGGGGATGGGCATCGGTTCCGGCACCGGAAGCATGGGGATTCAACAGGACCTCGCATTTCTGCTCTACTATCGGACTGTGCAGCAGAGGATTAAGCAGGCATGGAGCTTCTCAGGAGGCTCCGGCGACCTGACCACGACGGTCGATTTCTCGATCGGACCCGACGGAAGCCTGACCGGGGTGACGATAGCGAAGAGCTCAAATGACCCCGCCTACGACCAGTCGGTGATTCGCGCAATCAAGCAGGCGGCGCCATTTCCGGCGCCACCGGAGAAATATCGCTCCGAGTTCGCACGCGGCGTGGAAGCCCTGTTCAAGCTCGGCGAACTCAAATCCTGAGATGTGGGATTGGCGAAGTCCAGCGAAACTCGAGGCCGGTTCGCGCCGGAACTCCAGCCGCAGCTTCAAATGGTAGGATGATCATGAGGCGCTCTTCTCTTTTGCTCCTGCTCGGGGCGTTCGTGACGATGGCGGCGACGCCGTTCACCGCCCGGGCGCAGATCAAGATGCAGATCATCGGGCCGGGCTCGCATCTTTCGCCGATCGCGATCTCGGCGCTCAAGAACCTGGATGGTGACAATCAGCACGGCGTCTCGAGCGAATTCGACAGTATCCTGTCCCACGATCTCGAGCTTTCCGGATACTTCCGCCTGATAAGCGCCAAGGCCTTCATCGAGAACGCGCAGACTTCCGGCTACGATCTCGGGCAGTTCAATTTCGCCGACTGGCGCTCGATCAACGCGAATTTCCTGGTCAAGGGCGCGGTCAAGATGAACGGCGAACAGGTCCAGTTGACCGCGCTTCTGTTCGACGTGGCGCAGCAGCGCCGGATGATGGGAAAGAGCTTCACCGGCCGGATCTCCGAGGTGCCGCGGATGGCGCGGCGGTTCGCCGATGCGGTGCTCAAGGCCACCACCGGAGTCGAAGGCCCGTTCGACTCAAGGCTTGCCTTCGTTTCGAGGCGCGGCGGACGATTCAAGGAGATCTATCTCCAGTCGATCGACGGTCACGGGCTTTTCCGCCTCACCGACAACCCGACGATCAACCTGTTTCCCGCCTTCGATCGCAAAGGCGATGTGCTCTATCTCTCGTACAAGAGCATGATGCCCGCGCTTTACCTGGCCAATCCGGCCACCCGGCGCGAAGTGCGTATCGTTTCGACCCGCGGCAAGATGGTGGGCGGGGCGATCTCGCCCGACGGCCAGTTGATCGCGGCCGCGATCGAGCACGCCGGCGTCACCAACCTGTTCCTGCTCGACCGCGGCGGACAGGAGTTGCGCGAGCTTACGGATACCAACGGAATCAACGTCAACCCGGCTTTTTCCGGTGACGGCCGGATGCTCGCGTTCACCTCGGACCGTTCGGGCAGTCCGCAGATTTACGTGATGTCGATTGCGGGCGGCGGCGCGCGCCGGGTGACCTACAAGGGCAATTACAACACGACCCCGTCGTTTTCGCCCGACGGTAAGTCTATCGCCTACGAAAGCCGCGACGGCGGCCATTTCGACGTTTGGATCGTGGGCGTGGACGGCAGCGACCCGATCAATCTGACCCACGGAACCGGCTCAAGTCAGTATCCGGCGTGGTCGCCCAACGGAAGGTACATAGCTTTCAGTTCGAACAGAAACGGAAGCTCGCACATCTATCTATTGCAGGTTGCAACTCAAAAGGTCATTTCTGCTTTGACGGAGGGTAACGGTAATGATTCCTGTCCCGCGTGGTCGTGGTGGCTGGGAGACTAGGACGAATGGCGCGCTCAGGTTTGCTGCGCTGATTCTGGTATGCGCGGCTTTTGCCGCCTCGGGATGCTCGTCTTCGGTGAAGAAGACCCCGGGCCTCGGCGCGGGCGCCGGCGCAGGTGCCGGAATGGGCGAAAGCACTCTCGGCAACAAGGGCTCGCTCGCCCAGTTCAAGAAGGGAGAGCTCGGCACCGGCGAGGGCGGACCGCTCAGCGATATCCATTTCGCCTTCAACCAGTACACGATCGAGCCCCAGGATGACTCCGTGCTGAAATCGAACGCCCAGTGGCTCGAAGCCCATCCGAACACCAATGTCCAGGTCGAAGGGCATTGCGACAATCGCGGCTCCGAGGAATACAACATCGCACTCGGCGCAAAACGCGCCCAGTCGGCCAAGGACTACCTGGTCACGCTCGGCATCGCGGCGAACCGCATCTCCACGATAAGCTACGGCAAGGAGCTTCCGCTCTGCACCGAGCAGACCGAGGATTGCTGGGCGCGCAACCGGCGCGACCATTTCGTGGTCTCTCAATAGGAGCCGCCCGTGCGCATACGCTCTCTGATACTTGGCGCAGCGCTGACAGTCGGGCTCGGAGCGCTCTCCGGATGCGCTCCGAGTTCGAATGATCTTCAGCAGCTCAACCAGAACCAGTTCGTCCTGCGCGGGATGATCGCCAGCGATCGTCAGCAAATCGACGGACTCCAGCAGCAGGTGCGCAGCCTTCAGGGTCAAATAGCCCAGATTCAGCACACC
>JAKAVX010000002.1:9972-19172 GCA_021827465.1 Deltaproteobacteria bacterium
CGCAAGCGGCGGGCAGGTTGGCGCGCTGAACAAACGGATCTCGAAGCTCGAGTCCGAGGTCGGCGCGCTGCAGGCCGCGATGCCGACGATTCCGCCCGCACCCGGCACGACGACAGGGGCGACGACTCCGGGCGCAACAACCGCGGGCGTTACGCCGGCCACTCCTCCCGCACCGCCTTCGGACCTTCAGCCGACCTGGCCGAGCGAACTCCAGCAGGAACTCGCCGCGGCCAAGGATCAGCGGGGGGCGGGCGCGGCGCTGTTTCGCGAAGGGCTCGGCGACATGAAGAGCGGGCACTATCCGGCGGCGGTGCTCAAGTTCGCGCGGTTCCAGCGCAAGTATCCCAAGTCGCCGCTTTCGGAGGCCTCGGAATACTTCGCCGCCAACGCCTTGTACGAAGAAGGCAAGTTCGACCGCGCGATCCTTCAGTTCAACGACCTCGTGATGCGCTTTCCGCGCGGCAAGTACGCGAGCCAGTCGCTGCTGCGAGAGGCGCAGGCGTTCATGAAGCTGAACGACAGGATCGACGCGCGCCTCACCCTGCAGAAGCTGCTCTCCGACCATCCGGGAACCCCGCAGGCGACCGCCGCGAACACCCTGATGAAGCAGCTCGCCGCGAGCGTCGACTGAACCGTCGATGGAGATAATCCGCAATCTGGAAGGCTTCCAGCGCCATCCCTGTCCGGTGGTGGCGCTGGGCAACTTCGACGGCGTCCATCTTGGTCATCGCGCGATTCTCAAGACCGCGATGGAACGGGCGCGCGCGGCGGGCGGAACCTCCTTCGCGCTCACCTTCGATCCGTTGCCGGCCAAGCTGCTTTCTCCCGACAAGGCTCCGCCGCTTCTGATGACTTCGGAGGACAAGATAGAGGCGCTCCGGGTATCGGGACTCGACGGGGTTATCGTGCTCGACTTCACCCGCGAACTGAGCAAGCTCACGCCGCGCGAGTTCGTGCGCGAGTACCTGGTCGGCAAGCTCGGCGTGCGCGAGGTGGTGGTCGGCCATAGCGTGAACTTCGGCCACAACCGCGCCGGCAACGCCGCCGTGATGGTCGAACTCGGAGGCGAATTCGGATTCGACGCGACGGTGGTCGGGCCGGTCAAGGTCGCCGGGATGGAAGTCAGCTCGACCAAGATAAGGCAGTTGATAGCCGACGGCGATCTCCGCGGCGCGGCGCGGCTGCTCGGGCGATACCATTTCCTGCGCGGCGTGGTGGTTCACGGACGCGAGCGGGGACGGAAAATCGGTTTTCCCACCGCCAATATCGAAAGCGAAACCGAATGTGTCCCGCCCGACGGGGTTTACGCGGCGCGGATGGTCCTGCCGGACGGGACGTATCCGTCGATTACCAATATCGGGATGCGTCCGACGTTCAACGAGACCACCCGCTCAATCGAGTCGCATCTTTTCGATTTCAACCGCGACCTTTACGGGCAGCGGGTCAAGCTCGAAATCGTCGAGCGGGTCCGCGGCGAGCGCAAGTTCGACTCCGCCCAGGAACTCGCCCACCAGATCGCGTTCGACGTGGACAACGTCAAGAAAATCCTGGCCGGCGCCTAGCCGCAAAGCCCGCAGACCAGCCGACGACGTCTTCGCCTCGCTCGGAACGGGCGCGTGCGGAGGGCCACGAAAAACAAGCTTGATGCTTCGCCGGACGCAGCGAGTCTCGACTTCTTTTCCGTCATCCTGGGCAAAGCGAGTCTGCGAGCGGAGTCGAAGGATCTCGCGCGGCATTCTTTCGCCGCGCGCCCTGCCACTATCCGGTAACGACGCGGCCGCACCCACGGCGGCCGCGAGATCCTTCGCTTCGGCAGCCTGCGCTCAGGATGACGAAAACCGGGAGTCTCCGTTCAGGATGGTGCCCCTTCAGCGGTCTCGTTCGGCGACTTGTCCGGGTCCTGCGCCATCAGCCGAATTAATTCACGCACCCGGAGGCTGCCGCGTCACGCCGGTGGCCCGCCCGGGTTCCGCTAGCCGAGGCGCGCCGCGGGCTCGACCCATTCGCGCGCGAGCCGCTCGACATGCCCGGCCACCTCTGAGGCCTTCTCGGGCAGGTTCGAGAGCATCACGAGTTCGTCCACGCCGAGCTCGCGGTAGCGCTTCAAGTCGTCGGCGGTGATTCGCTGCGTGTAGGGCGAGACGATAATCTCGACGTCGGAGAGCTTGCGCCCGTTCTGCGCGAGCAGCGACTGGAGCTTCGCGATCTTTTCCTTCGCCTCGGCCGGGTTCAGGTTGAAGCCGTACCATCCGTCGCCGTACTCGGCGCATCGCCTGAGCGCGGGCGTGCTCTCGCCGCCAAAAATGATCGGAAGCTTTCCGCCCTGCGGCGGGCGCGGATAGCTGCCCGCTTTGTCGAAGTTGACAAACTCGCCGTGGAACGAGGCGACGCCCTCGGCCCACAGCCTGCGCATCGCGGTGATATACTCGCGCGTGCGCTGGGCGCGGCGCTCGAAGGGAATACCGAGCGCCTCGAATTCCTCCGCCGACCATCCGATTCCCACCCCGAGCGCGAACCGTCCGCCCGCAAGCCGGTCGAGGCTCGCGATCTCCTTGGCGAGAACCAGCGGATTGTGCTCCGGGACGAGGCAGATTCCCGTGGCGAGGCGAATCCGCTTCGTGCAGGCGGCCGCGTAGGTCAACGTGATGAACGGATCGGTCCAGTCGGCGTCTGCGCCGAGCGGAAATTCACCGTTCTCCGCGTAGGGATATTTCGAGTCCCTGCGATCGAAGAGCACCACGTGTTCGGGCGCCCATAGGGTAACGAAACCGCAGCGCTCGGCGCTCTCGGAGGCCGCGCGGATGTTCTCGGGATAGGTTCCCGGCCCGATTCCGAGCGCGAAAAGTCCAATCTTCATTGATTCATCTCCCTTCGACCAAAGGCCGGGTTTCTACTCGCGCCCTGGCGACGACTGCGTCCTGCCGCGTTCCATCACGGCCTTGCGCCGCGTCTCCATGTCGCCGAGATTGCGGCTCTGGTTGAACGCGCGGAAAAAATCCTGCTCGATTCGAAGCGCCTCGCCGAGCGGCGCGCGCGCCGCAAGATCGTAGAGCCGCTTCATCTGGCGTATCACGTTCTGATCGCATCCGAGGATCTGACGGGCCATCTCGCGCGCCGTGTCCATCACTTTGTCGGGCGCGACGACCCTGTTGACCAGTCCCATCCGCTCGGCGTCCTGCGCGCTCAGGTAATTGCCGGTAAACGACATCTCCTTGGCCTTTCGAAGTCCGACCGCGCGCGGCAGCCGCGCCGACATCCCGCCGCCCGGCAGCACGCCGACTCGCCCGTGGGTGTCGGCAAACTGCGTCTTGTCCGACGCGATTATGATGTCGCAGGCGAGCGCCAGCTCGAAACCGCCGGTAATCGCAAAACCGTTAACCGCCGCGATAACCGGCACGTCCATGTCCTCGATCACGGAAACGAAGGTGACATTGCCCTGCTCGCGGAGTTGCGTGCCGCCAAGCTCGCGGAGGTCGAGGCCGGCGCAAAACGCCCGCCCCGCGCCCGTGATAATCACGCATCCGACTTCCCTGTCCGCGCGCAGCTCGCGCATCAGGCGGCAGAACGCCGAACGGAGCTCCGCGTTGAGCGCGTTGAGCTTCTCGGGGCGATTGAGCGTAACGGTCGCAAGACCGCCTTCCTTGTCCACCAGTACCACCGGTTCGGCCATCGAAGTGGTCCTCCAGCGGCTCACTGCTAACACAGCGCCCGCGTCGTCGGCAAAACGCCGACGCGCTCGCGGGGTGGCTCGGGCGCGCCGGCACCGGATAGACTTAGCCCTCGGGGCAAGGGCAAGATAACCGATGCGCACATTGCGCCGTGCCTGATGGAATCGGAGACCTCATCGTATCCTTCGTCCGCGCAAACCGGCCTCGCCGGGCTTCGCGTCGTCGCGTTCGAAAGCCGGATGGCCGCGGAAGTCGCCCGGATGCTCGAAACGCGCGGCGCCTCAGCGACGGTCGCGCCCGCGATGCGCGAAGTTCCGCTCGAGGATAATCGCTCGGCGCTCGATGCCGCCGACCGCATACTCACCGGCGAGTTCGACGTGGTGATCCTGCTGACGGGCGTCGGCGTGCGCGCGATGTTCCAGGTGATGGAGACACGCCATCCGCGGGCCGCGCTGGTAGCTGCGATTAGCCGCGCGGTCACCGTCGCGCGCGGGCCGAAACCGGCGAAGGCGCTTCGCGATCTGGGTGTCGAGCCCACGGTTGTAGCGCGCGATCCGAGCACCTGGCGAGAACTGCTCGCCGATCTCACAGCGAAGGTGAAGCTCGAAGGAAAACGCGTCGCGGTGCAGGAATACGGCGTTCCGAACCGCGATCTCATCGCCGGACTCGAAGCGCGCGGAGCGAACGTCACGACGATTCCCGTCTATCGATGGACGCTGCCCACGGATCGCGCCCCGCTGAAGGCTGCGCTTCAGGCGATCGCGCGCGGCGAGACCGACGTCGCAATCTTCACCAGCGCAAGCCAGGTCGCCAACGTGATGCAGGTCGCGGAAGCCGAGGGAATCGGCGAGGCGGTCAGGCGCGGACTCGGCGCAATCGCGGTCGGATCGGTCGGCCCGGTCTGCTCCGAGGAACTCCGCTCGCACGGTATCGAGCCGGATTTCGAACCCGCGCATCCGAAGCTCGGCCATCTGATAAAGGAAGCCGCCGAGCGAAGCCGCGAGATCCTCGCGCGAAAACGCGCGGCCGGCGCGATTATCGTGCATGCGACCCAGCCGGTTTCACGACGTGCGACGCTTTCGGAAACCGAGCCGCGCTCGCCGCGATGGGACCATCCGATGATGAAGGCGTGCCGCCGCGAGCCGACTTCATACACTCCCATATGGCTGATGCGGCAGGCGGGGCGCTACATGCCCGAGTATCGCCGTATCCGCGAGAAGCACGGCTTTCTCGAGATGTGCTCGAACCCGGAAATCGCCGCCGAAGTGACCACGTTCGCGGTCCAGCGCCTCGGCGTGGACGCGGCGATTATCTTTGCCGATATACTTTTGCCGCTGGTGCCGATGCGCGTCGGGCTCCATTACGAAAAGGGCGACGGCCCGCTTATCGATCGCCCGCTCCGCTCCGCGGCCGATCTCGAACGCATCCCGCCCGTTGACGTAAACGAGCTTGGCTTCGTCGGCGAGGCGATAAAGATGGTGCACTCGGAGCTTGGCGGAAAGACGCCGGTGATAGGATTCGCCGGCGCGCCGTTCACGCTCGCGTCGTACCTGATCGAGGGCGGCACGTCGCGCCAGTACCAGGCGACGAAGACCCTCATGTACACGCAGCCCGAGACGTGGCATCGCCTGATGGAAACTCTCGTGCGTGTCACCGCCGACTATCTCAATATGCAGACCGCGGCCGGCGCCGACCTGGTGCAGATTTTCGACAGTTGGGTCGGAAGCCTCGGCCCCGACGATTACCGCCGCTTTGTCCTGCCGCATACCGCCGCGCTGATCGCGGCAATCAAGCCCGGAGTTCCCGTGATTCACTTCGGCACGATCACCGGCAATCTGCTCACCGAGATGCGCGCCGCCGGCGGCGACGTTATCGGACTCGACTGGCGCATCGATCTCGCCGAGGCGTGGGCGCGGCTCGGCTACGACGTTGCGGTGCAGGGCAATCTCGATCCGATCGTGCTGTTCGCCGACATTCCGGAAATCCGCACCCGGGCGCGCGCAATTCTCGACAAGGCCGCCGGACGCCCCGGCCATATCTTCAATCTCGGTCACGGTATCCTGCCCGAGACACCCGTCGATCACGCGATCGCGCTGGTCGATGCGGTCCATGAGATGAGCGCGAGGACGCCCGCACGATGAGCGCGCGTATCGACGCCGTGATGCTTGTCGGATTCGGCGCGCCGACCCGTCCCGGGGATATTCGCCCGTTCCTCGACAACCTGCTGCGCGGCCGTCCCGTGCCGAAAGAGCGCTACGAGGAAGTCGTGCGCCATTACGAAGCGGTCGGCGGCGGTTCGCCTTACAACGAGTTGACGAGCCGGCAGGCGAAAGCGCTCAGCGAGCGGATTTCCCGCGACGGAATCGAAATTCCCGTCGCGGTCGGGATGCGCAACTGGGAGCCGTATGTAATCGACGCGATGCGCGAGCTTTCGCGCGACGGCGCGCGCCGCGTGCTCGGTTTCGTGCTCGCGGCCCATCGATGCGAAGCGAGTTGGGATCGCTACCAGGAGACCGTCCGCGCCGCGCAGGCAGAACTCGGCGCCGACGCTCCCGAGATCGTTTATCCCGAGCCCTGGCATACCCATCCGAAATTTATCGAAGCGGTCGCCGCGCGCACCCGCGACGCGCTCGCCCGTCTCGCTCCCGCCGACGCCGCGCGAGCCCATCTGCTCTTCACCGCGCACAGTATCCCGGTTGCGATGGCCGAGAAGTGCGCCTACGTCGACGAGGTCACCGAGTCCGCGCGCCTGGTCGCGAAAGCGCTCGCGCGCGAAAAGTGGTCCCTCGCGTTCCAGAGCCGAAGCGGAAGCCCGCGCGAGCGATGGCTCGAACCTGATATCACGCCCGCCCTCAAGGCGCTCGGCGGAAACGCGGTCGTGGTCATCCCGATCGGATTTCTCTGTGACCATCTCGAAGTGCTTTACGATCTCGACGTCGCCGCGCGTGAAATTGCGGTCGAGGCCGGAGTCGTGATGGAGCGCGCGGGGACGGTCGGCGACCATCCGGCATTTATCGAGATGATAGCCTCCTACGTCGCGAGCCATCGCGGAGCCTGAGCCGGATGGCAGCAAATCCGCCTCGTTCAGGAAAAGATGTTCCGCACGTCGCGGTTATCGGCGGCGGAATCGCGGGACTTGCGGCCGCGTACCGGCTTCGCGAACTTGCCGCCGCGCACGAAGCCCCGATTCTGACGACCGTGCTCGAGCGCGAAGATCGCGCCGGCGGCTCGCTCTCGACGATTCGGCGCGACGGCTTCGTAATCGAAACCGGCGCGGACTCGATGCTCACGGAAAAGCCGTGGGGACTCAATCTTGTGCGCCGCCTCGGGCTTGAATCCGAGCTGATCCCGACGCGCGAGGAATTCCGCAAGACCTACGTCGTGCGCGCCGGACGGCTGGTCGAAATTCCGGCCGGGTTCACGCTCCTTGCGCCGACGCGCGTCGCCCCGATCCTGCTGAGTCCGCTTTTCTCGCCGTTCGCCAAGCTCCGGATGGGTCTTGAAGTGTTTATCCCGGCACGCCGCGGCGACGAGGACGAAAGCCTCGGCTCGTTCGTCAGACGCCGCTTCGGCCGGGAAGTGCTGGAGCGCGTCGCGCAACCGCTCGCGGGCGGAATCTACACCGCCGATCCCGAGAAGCTGAGCCTCAAGGCCACGATGCCGCGATTCCTCGAGATGGAGCGCCGCTACGGCAGCGTTATACGCGGGATGCGCGCTGCGGAATCCGCCCGGGCGGCGCGCACTCAAAGCGGCACCAGCGGCGCGCGATGGGGCCTGTTCGTGAGCTTTCGCACCGGGATGGAAGCGCTTGCCGAGGCTCTGATTTCGCGTCTGGAAGGCTCGGTCAGGTCGCGCACCGAAGTCTCCATTCTTGCGCGCGAGCACGAAAACGAAAAATGGATCGTCGAACTCGCCGGCGGCGAGAAGCTTCGCGCCGACGCGGTGATTATCGCGGCGCCCGCCCATGTCGCCGCGCGCCTTCTCGGACGCATCCATCCCGAACTTGCCGCGACGCTCGCGCGAATCGAGTATTCCTCGGCCGCGACCGTCAATCTCGCCTATCGCAACGAGGATTTTCCGCGTCCACTCGACTCGTTCGGCTTCGTGGTGCCGGCGGCCGAGCGGCGAAAGATAATCGCTGGCAGCTTTTCCAGCCTCAAGTACGAGTATCGGGCACCCGACGGTCTTGTCTTGGCCCGCGCGTTCCTCGGCGGCGTGCTGCAGAGCGCGATGATGGATCTCTCGGATGAGGAGATGATCGCCGCGGCTCGCGACGAGTTCCGCGCGCTATGCGGCGTCGAGGCCGCGCCGATTCTGACCGAGGTCCGGCGATGGCCGCGCGCGATGCCGCAGTACGAAGTCGGCCATCTGGAGCGCGCCGACACGATCGATAGCCTCGTCGCTTCGATAGGCGGACTTGGGCTGGCGGGCTCCGCTTATCGAGGCGTTGGAGTTCCCGATTGCGTGCACGGCGCCGAGCAGGCCGCCGAGAATATCTTTGCGCGATTGACGGCGCGCGGCTGAGCGGGCCGTTTTAGGGGCGCGATGGACGCACTCTGCGAGAACTCGCATCCGGCGCGGGTTATCGCCCACGCCGACATGGACGCGTTTTACGCGTCGGTCGAACAGCTCGACAACCCCGCGCTGCGCGGGCTCCCGGTTATCGTCGGCGGCAGGAGCAATCGCGGCGTGGTGACCTCCGCCTCCTACGAGGCGCGCCGCTACGGGGTGCGCTCCGCGATGCCGACGGTCGAGGCGCGCCGTCTCTGTCCCAGCGGCCTGTTCGTCCCCGGCCGGATGGATCGCTACGTCGAAGTCTCGCGCGCGGTGCGCTCGGTCTTCGAGAGCTTCAGTCCGGTGGTCGAGCCGCTTTCGCTCGACGAAGCCTTTATCGACCTGACCGGAAGCGAGCGCCTGCTCGGCCCGCCGCTCGACGTTGGACGCGCGATGAAGCGCCGGATGCGCGAGGAAACGGGGCTCGTCGTCTCGGTCGGAATCGCGCCGACCAAGATGGCCGCGAAGATTCTGAGCGACATGTCGAAACCCGACGGGCTGCTCTATCTCGGCGGCGAGTACGTGACGGAATTTCTCGCCCCGCTCCCGGTCGAACGATTGTGGGGCGTCGGACGGGTGACGCTCCGGAAGATGCGCGCGGCGGGTATCCATACGATCAGCCAGCTTGCCGCGTCCGATCCGGCCCGGCTCAAGGCGAGCGTCGGATCATTCGGCGCTCATCTGCGCGAGCTTGCGAGCGGGATCGACCCGCGCCCGGTGATACCCGACTGGCAGCGCAAATCCTACGGCGAGGAAAACACCTTCGAGCGCGATCTCGAACGCACAAGCCTCGAACTGAGACGCATCCTTATCGCCCACGGCGAGGCGCTCGGCCGCCGGCTTCGCGGCGACAGCGTGCGCGCGCGCACGGTTACTCTGAAGCTCAAGCTCGCGCGTCCGCTCGGCGAGGGCCGCTATCCGGTCCTGACGCGAAGCTTTTCGCTCGAACGCTCTACCGACGACGGCGCGGAAATCTCG
>JAKAVX010000502.1 GCA_021827465.1 Deltaproteobacteria bacterium
TCGTAGAAGTGCTTCCTCCGAATTTCCGAAATTGTCTCTGGAGGTTGCCCATGAGGCGCAGAATGCGACGGCAAAAAACTCATTGCCATGCGGATTTTGGCGGCGAAAAGGGGCTTGTCGCCGTTGGCATCTCTGGCATCGGCACACGCTTTCCAGGCGGCCTCGATCGTGGCGCCGCGAGCACGGATTTGCGCCAAAACCTGCATATATGCTGGCAGGTGCTTCTCGGCCTTGAGCGGGTCGAAGCAGTTCCCGAACGCCGCTAAAAAAATCAAGGCAAGCTCGCGTAGTCGGCCGTTTTCCATCGGCCATGGCTTATCTAGTCGCTTATCTTGTCCGGCGAAGTCGAGCGCGGACTCACGTAACGAGCGAAGCGAGTGTAGTGAGTCCGTATCTCTGGGTTCTGGACGCGCGCCATGGGGCTTGTCTTGTGGCTTATCTTTTTGCTTATCTTGTGGCTTATCTTGTGGCTTATCTTGTGGCTTGTCTTGTGGCTTATCTTGTGGCTTGTCTTGTGGCTTGTCTTGTCCCGGCGCCTGGGAAGATGCCCACGCTATGGCTTCTGCCGGGCGGCGATCGTCACGCCGCGGTCCGTGCTTTATGCTGCATGGCCTGCATGCTGGCTGTACGTTTTCGATGCCATCAGTTCCACCAAGCCGCAACGGTAGTATATGATCTCGGCATAACCGTTGCTCGCCTGGCTCTTCGCCGCAGAAGACGCATCGTTGCCCGCAGATCTCCTTTAAGGCGGTCCACTGCTCTTCGGTGTGTTTTCCGCCGCTGCGCGCGACAGAAAGTCGCTCATTATATGTGAGGCCGTCCGCGGCACCCCACAGTGTCTCGCCGCCTTTGCGTCCGTTCTCTTGGCTCGACTGTGATCGCGCCAGCTCGTTTATCAACCGCCGGCTATAGATGCGTCCGGCGCCGTCGCGTGAAAACACCCCGTTCTCATCAAGATCAGTAATGCCATCTCGCACTTCGCGGAGCGTTGCATTAATTTCTCGGGCAAACCACGCCATGTCAATCGGAGCGCCCTTTGGCCCCACGAAGAAGCCGAACGGCTCCGCCGACCGCATGAGAATCAGCATACGCTTCCACACTTCTCGGGATGAAAGGCGGCATCTATTGAGCAGCGGATCTGCACACCAGTCACGCCAAAAGAACTTGAAAAACGGCTCGGACATGGACGAATCATCCTACCTACCGGATGCGAAGTGCGTAAAATAGAGATTCCAATGCGCGACGACGTGCAGCGCAAGAACGAACACGAGAATCGATCCCATGACGCACAGATCACGAATCTGCGCCCGGGATTCTTCGTCAGGATCACGCGTAACGCGCGAGATTAGCGCAGAGCCTACATGCGCGTCGATACGGCACCCAAGCCGAACTACCGCGCGTATTAAGCGGCGGAAAAATCCACGCTCGCATTGCCTTCGCCGGCGCCTCATGCCGGCACCGCTCGCAGAAGCGTCTGCAGAATCTTTGCCTGCTCTTTGCGGGCCGAGATCTCGCAGGCAATCTTATCGATCCGCCGCTTCCCGTCGATGACCGCCGCCTTGAGTTCAATGCGATCACTCGCGCCGAGTAGGGCAATCCGTGCATCCGCATGGCGGTCGATCTCTCGCCTGCGCTCGTCGGCAAGTCGCTTCATCTCACGGCAGAGGTCGTTGAGCGCGCCGATTTGCCCGTAGGCATCGAGCGCACGAAGTTCCTCCGCCGTGAGACTGTCGATCAGCACCGAGCTACGCTTCCGACAGACCGTCGAAGTCGGCATCATCGTATGCTGCCGCTTCTGCAGACGCGGGCGCCGCCGATTTCGACCCGTGAACGGGCGCCGAGGGCGCGTTCTCGTTCCTCGGATGCAGCCGCCGAACAGAGGCGATGACGTGCGCGGTTCCTGCCTCGTTGTCGACGACCATGATCTCGACCGGAATCTTGATCGGCTTCTCAAGACCCGCAAACCAGGCGCCCTGCTCAGAGGGGGCGCTCAAGCCGGAGAGCGCCTTCATCCGCGACCAAAGGGTCGATGCGCTCTTGGGTGTGCCATCTTCGAGCTTACCCGGCTCCGAAAGCGTGTAGGTGACGAGCTCTTCTTGCACGAGGTCCGGGCCGAGTTGATAGAGGATTGGTACGCGCGTCGTCGTGCGCTTGCCGTTGCCCTCGCAGGCCCGGCATGGCGCATTGTTAATCGATCCCGCTCCGCGGCAGCGTTTACACGCGAACCCCGATTGCTCAACGAACGTATCGCCGAGGCCAACAAAGTATCCACGATGCGAGCCGTAGCCCACTTTGAGTTCCGTCTTGCGGAAGTTGCCGCCACTGCGGACGGCGCCGGCTAGATCAGCCATTCTGGCGCTCCTTTTGGAGGTGATAGTTGACGGCAATTAAGTGCGCGCACCGTCCACGCGCCTGGCATGAGCAGATGAGCTCGCCAGAAATCAGATCCGGGTACACGTCGTAAATCGCCGATCGTCCCGGCACCTTAAACGCGCGCTCGCCAGCCGGATACACACGCAAGGTCATTGCGCGGATCTCTGGCCGATCGCGAAGCGCGCGTGGGAGGTGGTCGATCATGCGGGCTCTTCCCCGACCCTGCGCGCCTCGATGAGCGGCGATGTTTTTATCGCGCGGTGAAAGACGGTGCCGACCGATGCGCCTTCGGCGAGCATCTGGTCGACCAGCGACTGCGGCACCGGCTCGTATCGCCAGACCACACAGACACCGGATCTCGTTGGCGGGAAGACGACCTCAAGCGTTTGCGTCGCGGCATCGTAAGCAATCGCGCGTAGAGCCGAGGACTTGACCTCGATGCGTTCCATCAGCGCGTCCCCTCGGCGGAGATGCTCAGCTTCGTGCCGACCTTGCCGCGTTGCCGGCACTCGGAGAGTAGCTGGCCGATCGCGCTTCCCTCGCCGTACCGATCGATTAGCGCCTGGATGCTGCGCGGGTTTCCCGGCTCATCGTGGGCCGCGATGACGGTTACTTGCTCCTCGACGTGCTTGACAATTTTCGCGGCCTCTTTTTCGGGCAACTGCCCGGCGAGGTCGCGCAGCCCCGCAACATTGTATGTCCACGGCGTGTACTGATCGACCAGCTCCGCCGTGAGAATGAGGCCCTCTTGGTGCGCCAGGATGGCGCGGCCGCCGTTGCGCTCAATGCGCGCGGTAATCTCCGCTTCGATCTGCGATTGCGCTGCGGCGATCTCGTCGAGAATCTCGCGCCTGCGCGCCAGGAGTATCTCCCGGCGCAGCAAGAGCTGATCGTCCGCGATGGCCTCCAGGCCTATCCCCTCCACCTGGGTGACCGTGCCCTGGAAGTAACGCTCCACCACTTCGCTCGAAAGGCCGACCGCTTCGAAGACCTG
>JAKAVX010000503.1 GCA_021827465.1 Deltaproteobacteria bacterium
TCATCGTCGTCGTGTTATTCGTCAGATGGTCATGGAGATCGCAGTGATGAACCGACAAGCCTCAGCCGAAATCAGCCGAAAACTGTTTCGAGCAAAACTCGTTACCCCTGAAGACGCCGGGCCGGCCACCCCGGGGAGTAGTATCTGGCGATTGTACCACGACGGAGCCCTGGTAATCGATACGAATGGCAGAATTGTCAGCGTTGGCGATTATGCTCATCTAGCTTGCGAGCATTTAGAAGCAGGGAAAATCGATCTATCCGAGAAACTTATCGTACCAGGCTTTATAGATGCGCACGTTCATTTGCCCCAGTACCCGGCAATCGGCTTATACGGCAGGGAACTTCTAGACTGGCTGAATGCATATATCTTTCCTGCCGAAGAGGAGTTTACGCCTAAGGTTGCGGACTCCGTCTCTCCAATTGTCTTCCATCGCCTGCTCGCCTACGGCGTTACTACGGCGGCGATCTACACATCAGTGCGAGCGGACAGCACGTGGAAGGTCTTTGAATGGGCAGAGAGGAAGGGCATACGGGCGATCATTGGCAAGGTCATGATGGACCGCAACGTGCCCGACTACTTGCGCGAGGATACGCGCACTTCGATCGCTGAAAGCGACCAGTTGTGTAAGGCGTGGCACGGCCAGGACGACAACAGGTTGCTGTACGCTTTCACGCCCCGCTTCGCACCATCATGCAGCCAGGAGCTCTTGGAGAAAGTGGGTGCTCTCGCACGCGAGCGAGGAGCGTACGTACAGACTCATCTAAGCGAGAACTCGGACGAAATAAAGTGGGTGAAGCAGCTTTTTCCGGAGTCCCGCAACTATACGGACGTTTATGCGAGAGCGGGGCTGTTAGGCCCGAAGACGTTGCTCGCGCATGCTATACATATTGACCAGGACGAGCAGAGGGCGCTCTTGGCCGCTGAAGCGTGCCTCGTGCACTGCCCGACCTCGAATCTCTTTCTGAAGAGCGGCCTGATGCATCTGGCGGAGCTGCTGCAAATGCGTCATAGGGTCGGTCTCGGCTCGGACGTCGCCGGCGGTCCGACGCTAAGCCCTTTCTCACTAATGCAAGCAGCGATTTATGTTCACAACGCGCGGTGTCTGCCGCTGGCTAATAGTGGTTTCGACGTTACGCCTGGGCTGGTCCTCTACTTGGCTACCTTGGGAGGAGCGAGAGCGCTGGGGCTTGGGAGGACTACCGGGAGTCTGGAACCTGGCAAGGATGCCGATTTTGTTGTTCCAGATCTTTCGTCGTTCGATTAATCGCTGGCGGACCGAGGAGAAGGAGAGGTAGATAAACTCCTTTCGCGGCTCGTGTTTCTCTCAGACGACAGAAATGTCGAGCAGACGTATGTTCGAGGCCGGCTCTGTTACGAGCGGCAGCAACGCGACTCTGCTAAGCGATGAGGCGTATGACTGCTTCAATGGGACCGCGTTCTGACGAGCGCGGAAATCTGATACTTGGCGGACACGCCCCCCGAGCGTCATTGGCGGACGAGCTGGGAACGACCCTTATTTGATTGCCTGGGGATTGATCGGCGAGGCGACCCCGCCGGTTATCGGCAGCGGCGGCGCGACGAACATGAACTCGTAGCATCCGTCGCGCGCGCAGTCGCGCGCCAGCTCGTCCAGGTCGAAAATCTCGCCGATCAGCAAGCCCATGTGAACCAGACAGACGATGTGAATCGGCAGAAAAATCTGCGGGCCTTCGCTCGGCAGCACTTCGGTGCTCCAGGTATCGGTCGCTACCGCCGCGACCTGCTTTGTGAAAATCCAGCGCGCGGCGGTCACGCTTAGCCCGGGGGCGCTTCCACCGGCATAGTCATCCCAGCTTTGGCGCTCCTTGACCTGCGTCATTTGGCCCGTGCGTACCAGCACGGCGTCGCCGGCGCCGATCTTGACGTTCTCTTGGGCGGCGCATCCGTCGAGATCCTCAGGATAAATCGCCTCGCCGGGCGCGAGCCACTTTTTCCCTTTGTAGCGCGCTATATCCAGCAGCACGCCGCGCGTCACGACCTTGTCCTTTAGATTGGTGATGCTGTTCTTCTTGGCGCCGAAGCCGCTGACCAAGCGCTCGTCGTAGCCGTTGTACATCTTGCCTTCGAAGAACACATGAGCCAGCGAGTCCCACTGCGTCGCCGCTTGGGTAGGCATTATGATGACGTCATCGGCAGTATGAAGCCGCCGATGGGCTTGAGCGCCGACGTGCGAGTCCGCCCCGCTGCGGCTCATCAAATGAATCGGGTTGAAACGTTGATGCGCGCTAAACGGCAGGCTCGTTCTGCCCTGTGGGCCGTCGCCGTCAAACGGAATGGCGAGCGAAATTACTTTGCCTTGGCGAACCAGCGTGGCGGCCTCGCGGATCTTCTCGGGCGTGATGTAGTTGACGGTTCCGAGCTCGTCCTCGGCGCTCCATCTGCCCCAGTTGCAGCATTCGCGGGCCAGTTCGCGCACCATTTCCGCCGTGAATTCTTGCGTCATGTTGTCCCCCCGCGCGATCGCGCTGTGTAGGCCGCCGAAGAAGCGGCTTACGAATTTTTTATGCGCTCAACTCGCCGCTGGTCAAGCTCTACCCCCCCGCGCCGCAGGCCGCTTCGAGCTATCCGGACCGTGCTCAACTGCTTGGCTTAGGTCCGGCCGTTCGACTTGGCTCTCGACTATTTAACCCGGATTTCCATTTTCTCAGTGAAGCACCAATTTGGTAAAACGCGCGAAAAGGCCTGACAGAAGTGGGTTTGGATGCGATCGGGGTGGTGCGGAGGTGAAGCGGCGGTGGGTGAGAGGCAACAAGGGCTCTTTCGGTTTTCGTTCAACAGTTCCCTGCGAGTCGAAGTCCAGGGCGCACGAGTGACCCTTCGAGAAGCCCTCAGGGCAAGCTTCCGACGGTGGTCTGATTCTGGTGCGCGAGCTGGACGAACGTCTCGGCTTGAGCGAACTCGTGGACCGGCACTTGAACGATTCCCGCCGGGGCAAGAATATCCAATTGCCGCTGGCCGACCTGCTGGGCAGTCGATCTATAGCCGCTTGGGAGGTTACGAAGACGTTAACGACGCCGAGCGCCTCTCTCAGGATCCGACTTTCCGGCTCATCGGCTCGCGTAAGATTTGGGAGCGCGGCGCGGCTTTGATCTCGCGCTTGCAGTCGTTCGAGACGGAGCCGCTGACGCGAGACGGAGCCGCTGACGCGAGACGGAGCCGCTGACGCAAGAGGGAAACCTCGCCGGTCTGGCCGCGCTCAATCGAGAGTTAGTCGCCCGGGCCGAAGCTATCGATTCGCCTCGGCGCATCGTGCTGGATATGGACAGTACTGAAGTCCCGGTCTATGGCCAGCAGGAGCAGAGCGCCTACAACGGTCAC
>JAKAVX010000504.1 GCA_021827465.1 Deltaproteobacteria bacterium
GCGCGCGTGCGCTGTCGCTGGCCGCGTTGCGGCGCTCCTCGGCGAGCCGCGCGCGTTCCAACTCAGCCGCGCTCGACGAGAGCGTCAACAAGTCGGGCTTGCCGAGCGCGTCGGAAGTCGCGCGCAAAAGCGCATCGAAGATATGCGATTGCGCCAGGCGCAGAGTTGCTTCGCCGATCGCGCGCGCATCGTCGGGACCCACTTCCTGGACGATCGCTCGCGCTTGCGCGGTCGCGACGCGGAGAAGCGCGAGACGGTTTTCGAGCCGTCCTCCGTAGCGGGTGAGAGCCGAGCGCGACAGCTTCACGCCCCATCGCCGTTCGATCTCCGCGGCCGTTTCCTTGTAGTTGCCGAAGCCGCGCTCCTCGACGAACGCCTGGATGGCGGCGCGCGTCTCGGCCGGGAGCAGGTCAATTTTGCTGCGTCGCATCAGCGCTCCAGGCGAGGCGGCGCGGCCGGCGCCGGGGAGGATGGACGCCGGCCGCGCGAGGTGAGGGCGGCGACGAGAAAAGCGCCGCGGTTGGTCAGCCGCGACGCGGATGAGGCGGCATCGGGGTCTCGCGCGCGCGTGACGAGATGCGCGCGCGCCAGGTACGCGAGCGCGCCGGCGAGGTGTTTCTCGTTCGGTCGGCGACGGCCGACATCGAGCACGCGGAGGAGGAGGCGATCGTCGAGGCCGACCGGCTCGGCGGCATCGAGCGCGCGAAGTATGCGGCCCCGGAAGCGCGAGAACCCATCACGCACGGGCGGACGCCCCGCGGTTTGCGCGGGCGCTCGCGAGAACTTGCTGTATGCGCCGGGTGGTCAGTCCGACCAAGCTGGCGATCTCGGGAATGCGGAGGCCGCGACCCTTCAAGGCTGCGATTTCGTCGGCGCGCCATGCGCGCGGCGGAATCTGCACCAACGAGCCGCCGTACAGGCCAACCAGGCGCTCCGCGGCGGCGCTGCCGAGCAGTAAAACGAGCGGATCGGCAGGCATCGCGCGGGTCGGGACGAGCATCACGGTAGCGCCGAAGAGCCTCACCAGCGCGCGGGCGCCAGTCTCGCCGAGCGAGGCGCGTAAGTCGGTGAAAAGAGGAAAATGCGCGGGTTCTGGCATGGATCGCGTGGCGGGAAGGGTCGGCGTCGCCCTAACTAGCTCGGCTCGGGGCGCCAGCGTCCGAGCGACGAGCGCCGTCCCCCCACTCCCGCGCGGCCAATGATAGCGCGTCGAAATCGAAAGCGACACATGAAATTTTCGCGGCGTCGATTTCGCCGCCGATGCGCGCGTCGACGCGGATAGGCGCGCATAGGCGCGCCTCGCCGGAAATCCGTCCGGGCCGGGCGGGAAAACTGGGCCGGCGGGCCGTGATTTTTCGGGCCGCTGGACAAGCGGTCGATAAAATTTCCGCTCAGGACCGACTTGACAATGGGCTGTCAATCGATATAGCGGTGTGTCCGACATGGCATGCGGAGGCAGAACCAGCGCCGAGATTGCGCGCTTGAGGGTGCGCGCGGTTCGATCCGTGCTTGCCGGCGTCACCCCGGCGGAAGCCTCAGTCTCGCTCGGAGTCAGCGAGCGGCAGATTCATCGCTGGCTCAGGGCATGGCGCGAGGCGCGCGGGCTGTCGACAAAACAGCTCTACGAGATGCGTATGAACGCGCGCCTGGCGCGCGAGGAGGTGAAACCGTGAAGACGCTCCGACTCGCCGGGTTGTTGCTCGGGTGCCTAGCCGATGCGCCATAGCCAAGAAATATTATGTCAACTTGCACGGGGATTAGGTCGATGTCGACACCCACCTGCAAAGTTGAGATGATCGCTGGAAATTTGAGGAACCTCGCGGATGCGATGCCCCCAGCGCCAGATGGGCAGACGCGCGTTGTGCATCTACTGAGCTGGAGGGTGGATCTGAGGATATGGCTCAGTGGGTGAAGCCAGAATACCGGAAGGGCAAAATCGATCGTGCGGGTCGGCTCTTGCTTCCGTGGTGGACGGGTGGTCCGAACTGTCCTTCGCCAGACAATCTGGGCGAATTGTGGGGTATAATTCAGAACTGGCGCACCTCTCACGCCCTGCCTCTTAACGTCTTTCAAGCTGGACTTCGCAAGCGCGCGAAGAAAATTGACCCTGACGTTATAGTCGCGCAGCGACTAAAGCGGCTCTCGTCGCTGCTGAATAAATTGGCGCGCCACCCGCATATGAAACTGTCACAGATGCAAGACTTGGGTGGCTGCCGAGCAATCCTGTCGAACATCAACGCTGTAGATCAGCTTTACGATGTGTATCGCGGCGACCCTTTGCTTCTGCCCGAGGAAACTTCGCTCAAGTGCTATGACTATATCCGCCGTCCCAAGACCGATGGGTATCGAGGCATTCACGTCGTGGGGCGGTACGACGCACGCAAAGAAACCCGCGCAGACTGGAATGGCCACAGAATCGAAATCCAATTACGCTCGCACTTGCAGCACGCTTTCGCTACGGCAGTGGAGACCGTCACAACTTTTACAAGAACGCCATTAAAGTTTGGCGCTGGTCCGACAGGATGGCGGCGTTTCTTCTCACTGGTTGGCTCTGCGTTCGCAGACCGTGAGAACACGCCATTGGTAAAGGGCACTCCGCGCAATCAGCATGAATTGATCGCCGAGTTGAAGGAAAGGACGAAAGAACTAAGGGTATTCCACCGACTGAGCGGTTGGACAAATGTGCTCCAGAGCCTCCCAATAGACGTTACACAACAACCAATTCGATGGTTGCTTTTGGTGTTGGACATAAAGAAAAAGACGATTGACGTTACTGCCTACTACGATAGTAAGGTCGCATCGGAAGAACTCGCACAGCTAGAAAGGCCGGCAGGCGGAGATACAGATGCCGTACTTGTTTGGGTGCCTTCTATAAAGCAGCTACGGACTGCTTATCCCAACTACTACGCGGACACTGAGGAGTTCCTCACCCAATTGAAGATGGTTTTAGACGGAAAAATTGGGTGACGCCGCAGCTATTCGCCGAGTCTATTCTCTGAAGAACGCAAAAGCTGCCTGACCAGGCGCTGAAGTTTTCGGGGTCGGCCTGCTCCAGCTTCTCGCCGATGCTCACGCGCCCTTCGAGCCGCCCGAGTTGCCGCCGCGCGGGGGCGATTGCGCCGGGTCGGATATCTCCGTCAGCAGCGTCAATTGCGTGGCCGGTTTTGGCTTCGCGTCTGCATCCGGCGAACCGGATTCGTCGGACGGGTTTTCTGGCTGCCGCCCATTCGATGAGCGCTGTTTTCGGCCGAGCGCCGAGAGCGCCCGGCGCGCCAAGAAGTTGCGCGGCTCTACCTCATGCGCCCGCTCCAGGTAGGCGATCGCCGCCGACGTTCTTTCCTCCGCCAGATCGGAA
>JAKAVX010000505.1 GCA_021827465.1 Deltaproteobacteria bacterium
AGCAACGGTGCGTTCGGGCGTTCGATGCCCGATCCGGCGCCAGTAACGATTGCCACTTTGCCCAACATTCTGTCAGCCATGAGATCACTCCGTCATTCGGATGCGGTTGATTTTACGGAAGCGCCCCTCGAGATTGATACGCGTGGGCGGCGGCGCTGGTCAAATTCGGAATGGTTTGGTGGCGGCGGTAGGAGTCGAACCTACGACACTGCGGATATGAGCCGCATGCTCTGACCAACTGAGCTACGCCGCCACCGTGAATTGCCCACAATAGCGGTCCGCGAAAAATCGCGAAAGACTCTCATCGCGTAAGCGGAATCGACCGCGACTTCACATGCTTGCTCCCGCGCGACACTTGGTACAGCACTCCTTCATGAAATTCGACGCAGGTTAGCTGCCCGCCGTACACGAGTCCCGTGTCGATTCCGAGCTTGTACGGCAGATCGATCATCACACCGCGCATGGGGGTATGGCCGAAGACGACAGTCGCGTCGATCCGGTGCGGATTAAAGATAAAATCCTGCCTGATCCACAGCATGTCCTCGGTTTGCTGCTCTTCGAGCTGGCGGGCCGGCATGATTCCCGCGTGTACGAAGAGATACGGCGGGCGCAGGTAGCTGACCGCGAGATGGGAGTAGAATTCGAGATGCGTGTCCGGGATGCGATGTACCGCCTCGGCGAGATCGCTTTCGCGCACCCCATAACTTTCGAGCGTCGCGATGCCGCCGTTGAACAGGAAGGACTCGCCGTAATGCCCCGGCATCCCGAGAAACGACAGCATCATGTCCTCGTGGTTGCCCTTCAGGAACACGCCCTCGGCGCCGTCCTGTCCGACCCGCATCGCAAGCTCGATAACGTCGCGCGCCGACGGGCCGCGATCGATGTAGTCGCCGACGAAAACGACGGTGTCGCCCGCCCGCGGCGCGATCGTTTTGAGGATCGCCTCGAGCTCGTCGGGGCATCCGTGAATATCCCCGATCGCGAACAGGCGTCCGTCGAGTTTCTGCTTGCGGTTCAGCATCGGCGACCGCGTACGGGTATGGCTCTAGGCTTTCTCATCGGCATCCGCCGGCGCGCGCGACAAAAGCCGCGCAATTTCGTCGCGGTCTTCGATCATCCGGCGCGCCGCGCTGTACGGGTTTACGCGGCCGGCCTCAACTTCGCGGAGCAGCTCCGGTGCGCGCCCGTTTTGCAGCGAATGAATCGCGCGGTCCTCGAGTTCCGCCGTGAGAATCTCCATGAACTCGCGCCGGCGCCGTTGCGCGATCTGGGCAGGATCGCGATGGGCCAGCAGGTATTCGCGATGCTTCGCGATCGCGCCCACCAGCGCATCGACGCCCAAATCGGCCGCCGCCTGCGTCATCATTACCGGAGGACGCCATCCCCCGGCCGGCCGCAGATGGACATTAAGTTCGAGCTCGGCCTTTATCCGGTCGGCGCCCTCGCGGTCCGATTTATTGACTACAAACACGTCCGCGATTTCATTGAGCCCGGCCTTCATCACCTGCACCGAATCGCCCCCTTCGGGAACGGTCACGACCACGGTGGTATCGGCAAGGTCCATGATTCCGAGCTCGGTCTGTCCTACGCCGACCGTCTCGATGATGATCACGTCGTGGCCGAACGCGTCGAGCAGTTTGACGATTTCGCGCGCCGCGCGGGATAGTCCGCCGTGGCTTCCGCGCGACGAGAGGCTGCGAATATGCACGCCCGGATCCTTGTAATGGTCGGTCATGCGCACGCGGTCACCCAGCACCGCTCCGCCCGAAAACGGACTAGAGGGATCGATCGCGAGAACCGAGACTTCCTTTCCGAGCGCGCGATACTTCGCAATCAGGCGGTTGACCAGCGTCGATTTTCCAGCTCCCGGGGGACCGGTGATTCCGATCACCTGCGCGTGTCCAACGCGCGGATAGATGCGCTCGATAATCGCGCTCGCCTCCGGGGTTCGGTTTTCGACCCGCGTCATCAGGCGGTACAGCGCCAGCTCATCGTGCGCGGCAAAGCGCCGGAGATATCCCTCGAGATCGAATTTCGCCTCGTTTGCGGGACGATTGGCTCCGGAGTTTTCTTGCGATTCAGAAGGCATCGTGGTCTGTCCGGCGATCATAGCCGCACGTGTCGAAGGCACGCAACGCCGGGTCGAAAAGCACCTGGACGCCGCGGACCGCGTTGTTTTCGGGCCGCCCAGTCCCTATCCTTCAGGCTAGAGCCCGGCGATTCGCGGGCGAACGTTCGATGGCGCCGCAATGAAGCTCAAGGATCTATACACCGATTGGCGCGTGGTCGCCGGCGTTGCGCTCGCCTGCCTCGGCGCGGGCAACTGGATTATCGGGCTGAATCGAACTCAGGAATACAGCCAGATTATCGCAAGCGCACCCAATGCCGCCGCAGGTTCCGATTATCGTAGCTTTGACGAACTGGACGCCTCGGCTGGCGGCGCCGTGCTCGAGCCGCTCACCGCGCGCGAGCGCGAGGTTTCCTACGCGACCGCCCGGATGGACTTCTATCATGCGACGTTTCTGACCGGGCAGGTGCTGGTGCTCTTCGCGCTCATCGTCACCTTCTGGGGCGTGATTGCCGTGATCCAGTCCGATTCCCGCCGCGCGATTCGCAGCGCCACCGCTGGCGGCGCCGGCCCTCCTGCGGGACCGGCGCACTCGACGCGATGAACTTTCGCCCACGCCGGCATACGGCCGCCATGGCGACCAGGCGATGATCCGCCGATGGTGAAGATGCTCGCCGAGCGCGCTCCCGCGAAGATCAATCTGTGTCTTCGGGTAACCGCGCGCCGCGACGACGGTTACCACGAACTTGATTCGATTTTTCTGCCGATCGATTGGTGCGATTTGGTGAGGATCGAATTGCGGCCCGCGCCGACGGCGAAGATCGGCCTGCGATGCAACCGGCCCGAGCTCAGCGACCCGGCGACAAATCTCGCCGCGCGCGCGGCTGCCGCCTTCGCCGACGAGTACGGAATCAGTGCGCAAATCGCGATCGATCTTGAGAAACGTATTCCCGCCGGCGCCGGTCTCGGCGGAGGCTCGAGCGACGCCGGTGCGGTGCTCAGGATGATGGCGGTGATGTGCTCGGTTGCTATCGACGCACGTCTGGCGAAGATCGCGCTCTCGCTCGGAGCCGACGTGCCGTACTTTCTCGACCCGCGTCCGGCACGCGTGCGCGGCATCGGCGATCGAATCGAGCCGATAGCCGCGATGCCGGCGCTGCACTTGGTGGTCGCGGTTCCCGCGATCGAAGTGCCGACCGGCAAGATTTTTCGCGCGCTTTCGCCGAGCGGCTTCAGCGGCGAAATCCCGTCCTCCGATCTTGCCGCGATTCTTACCGGCAGAGTCT
>JAKAVX010000506.1 GCA_021827465.1 Deltaproteobacteria bacterium
TCACCTATAAGGCGGCGCGAAGCTTCAGCGAGGCAACCGACGAGGCGCTCATGACTACGTCTTCCTGACGAGATTTCTACTATCGCCTCGCTGCGTCCGAGCATTCGTGCTGTGCCAGCCTGGGCCAAGGCCACCACGCATCATCTTCTTATCAATACCCAGAAAGCAGCACGGGCAGGATGGCTTAGTTAGGAAACCGTCCAACCGCCATCCACGATAAAGCATGCCCCGGTTGCGTAGGACGAGTCATCGCTCGCGAGAAAGAGGGCCATTTTTGCGATCTCTTCAGGCCTGCCAATCCGTCCTATAAGGGAAACACGGCGAATAGTATCCGGATCGCTCGGATCCAACTCTCCGCCCAGCAGTTCCTGAGACATCGGCGTATTGATTAGGCCTGGGCAAATACAGTTTACGCGTATTTTATATCTCGCGTACTCGAGCGCTGCTACTTTAGTCAGAGCGATGACGCCCGCCTTCGAAGCACAGTAGGCCGCAGAGCCACGAATTCCGACTAGCCCAGCCACGGATGACTGGTTGATGACTGAAGCTCCGCCGATTTTAGCCATGTGCGGAAACGTGTATTTCATTCCCAGGTACACACCTCGGAGATTTACCGCCATGACGCGATCGAACACCTCTTCGGGCATGTTGGCCAGGAAGTCGACCTTGCCGACTGTTCCAGCGTTATTGTACAAAACATCAGGAATACCTAAATCTCCAACGATGGACTTTACCATGCGCTCAACCGATAACTCGTTGGAGACATCGACTTGCAACGCGAGCGTTCGCCCTCCGGCCCGGCTGATTTCGTGAGCAGTTTCTTCCGCCGATTCGAGGTTTATGTCAGCAACGCCTATTGATGCTCCTTCGCTCGCAAACAGAATCGCGGAGGCTCGACCCAACCCAGAGCCGGCCCCGGTAATGAGCGCAACTTTATTCTGTAGCTTCATGGAATCGAATTGCTAGTGTCGAACCGCGACCTTGCGCAAGCCTCAGCTACGATTCCTCCCGCACGCAAAGCCGCACACCCTAAACATTGACTAACTAAGTTTGGATGCTGGTTCTACCCACTCGCTCGCCAGTTTTTCCATCCAGGTGCGGATCGCGGAAACTTTTTCCGGCACTTCAAATCCAACCGTCACCACAAATTCCTGCACTCCCGCCGCATGGAAGTGCTTTAGGTCACTCGGCATGGCCGGTTTGTTGTAAGGACCGAAAATTATCTCCAGTTCGCCGGGATCGCGATTGTTGGCGCGAGCGAACTGGCGCAACTGCTTTACTTTAGTGCCGACTTCCTCAGGAGTAAGACCCAAACCGAACCAGCCGGTCCCATAAGAAGCAACGCGCTTCAACGCAGCATCGCTCTCGCCGCCGAACAGAATCGGTATCTTTGCACCGGAAATAGGCTTGGGAAAGCTGCGTACACGCTCGACTCTGACAAATTCTCCATTGTAAGTTGCCTCGTCCTCACTCCAGAGTCGGCGCATGAGCTCAATGTACTCGCGGGTTCTCTTAGCACGACGCTCAAAGGGAACCCCAGCCGCGCTGAACTCCTCGGCCGACCAGCCAATGCCAACCCCTAACGCTACGCGTCCCGCGCTCAGTCGGTCTAATGTCGCAACCTCCTTAGCGAGAAAAACAGGGTTGCGCTCCGGAACAAGGCATACGCCTGTCGCCAGTCGTATACGACTGGTTACCGCAGCGGCGTAGGTCAGACCAATGAACGGATCGTTGAAATCAATGTCTTTGGGAAGTGGTAGATGGCCCTCTGGATCATAAGGATACTTGGATGACTGGCGATCAAACAGCACAACATGTTCCGGAGCCCATATGCCCGAGAAGCCGAGTCGCTCTGCGCTTATTGCGATTTCTCGAATCGCGTCTGCACTCGCGCCGTTGCCTACTCCGATGCAAAAAAAGCTCACCTTCATTTGATCACACTAAACTGTCAGGTTTCGGGTTAGTTTGAGGGCGAGCGCTTGGCTCTCGCCTCAAGCGTCCATTACGTATCACTGCAAATCAGAAAAAAACAGGTGCCCGCGATGATTGCTTTTGTACCCTGCCGCGCGCTTTTACATCCTCGTGACCGATCATCCGACTCGCTTTTGTCGAGTCGCCGACTCCATAACCCTGTCCGCCTCGACACCACTCATTTGTTTCCGCTTGACATCAAATTGGGGTGGTCGGTACTAAGCGCTAGTGCCGGAGCGAAGGTGGCACTCGACACGTCCGGGACCGGAGCGTTCCGTATCCGAGAACAGGGCGCGACGGCCCTGAGAGAGGAGAGCGGCTTGTGGGTTTTATGATTGAGTTGGATACTGGCGGGACCTTCACCGACGGCTACGTCACCGGACCGCAAGGAACGGTCCGGTCAAAGGTCGACACGACCCCGCACGATCTCACCGAAGGAATTCTGAATTGCATCGACCACGCCGCCTCGGTGCTCGGTCTTCAGCGTTCGGCGTTTCTTGCCGAGACCGACGTGGTCCGGCTTTCGACCACTGTCGGCACCAACGCCCTCATCAATCGTAGCGGCGCGAAAGTCGGCCTGCTTTTGGCCGCTTCTCTGCGGGACGAATTTATCGCGCGCATTCCCGAGCACCTGCCATTGGCGAAATCGCTCATCGAGCCGCTTCCCGCGTCGGGAGCCGACGGCGCTGCGCAGACGGTACAGGCTCTGCGCCGGCTACTCGACCGAGGAGCGCGGGTTATCGTGATCGCGCTCGATGACGGCCCGGAACTGGCTCAGCGCGAAGGCACGGTGCGAGAGTTCATCGCTGCGGAGTATCCGCGCCATTACCTGGGCGCTGTTCCGGTGTTGCCTTCCCATCAGGTGACGTTGACGCCCGACCCGTTCATCCGTATCCACACTGCGGTGCTCGATGCTTATCTGCATCCATTGATGGCCCGGTTTCTTTACCGCGTCGAGGACGAGCTCAGAAAGTCCGGCTATCGTCAGCCGCTGCTGGTCGCGCAGAGCAACGGCGGGACCTCGCGCGTGGCAAAGACCACGGCTATTCGCACCTGGGGCTCAGGGCCGGCTGGCGGCGTCGCCGGCGCTGCGGCGATGGCCGAGCGGCTTGGGCTCGAAACGGTCGTCTCACTCGATGTCGGGGGGACCAGCAGCGATCTCAGCATCCTGCGGAACTCGCGCTGGAGCTATACCGTTGAGCCGAGCCTGGACGGCGTACGGGTTTCGCTGCCGGTACTTGAGCTTGAATCGATCGGTATCGGCGGCGGCTCGATAGCCCGGATTGTTTCGGGAACGCTCGAGGTCGGGCCGCAGAGCGCCGGCTCGCAGCCGGGCCCTGCGGCTTTCGGCCTCGGCGGGGCCGAAGCCACCG
>JAKAVX010000507.1 GCA_021827465.1 Deltaproteobacteria bacterium
CTGCTTGGCGATTTCGATGCGGCGGCGAATTTCGTCGATTTCCGGCTGCCAGGACATGATTTCACTCTCCCCTGTTCGGTGCGATGCCATCCTAGGGGATCGGATGCGCGCGTGGCAAAAACGACACGTCGGAGCATCGCACACGCTTCCTCGTTTCTCCGCTTGCGCCTTCCTGTTAGCCTACGGTGAGCGTGATATGAGCGAGGCAACGTCATCCGAGATATCCGGCGCGCATTCGACTGCGCCTGCCTCGACTGCTCACGGCAATCGCACCCGGCTCAGCGGATGGGGCCGCTACCCCGTCTGCGAGAGCGAAGTTTTTCGCCCCGAGAAGCTCGCCGAACTGCGCTCGGTCGTTATTTCCAACACGCGGACGCTGATCCCGCGCGGCGCGGGACGTGCCTACGGCGACGCCGCGCTCAACGCCGACTCGCGCGTGCTTGACGTCGAGCGGATGAACCGGATGCTCGCCTTCGACGCGCAAACGGGCGTGCTCAGATGCGAGGCCGGAGTCACGATTGCGGAGATCCTCGACGTATTCCTGCCGCGCGGCTTCTTTCCGCCGGTAACGCCGGGAACCCGCTACGTCACGCTGGGCGGCTCGATCGCCGCGGACGTGCACGGCAAGAACCACCATCGAGATTCCTCGCTCGCAACGCACGTGCTCTGGTTCGACCTGATGCTGGCCTCGGGCGAAATCAAACGATGCTCGCGCGGGGAGAATGCGGACCTGTTCTGGGCGACGGTCGGCGGGATGGGCCTGACCGGAGTCATTATCGAACTCGAAATCCGGCTCCGCCGCGTCGCGAGCGCATACCTCGAGAGCGAAATCATCCGCGCGGCCAACGTGGACGAAGCTTTCGCGCAATTCGAGGCGGCCGACTCGCGCTACGATTATTCAGTCGCGTGGATCGATTGCCTTAGCCAGCGCGGCGCGCTCGGCCGCTCGATTCTCAACGTCGGAAATTTTGCTGCGCCCGAAGCGCTGCCCGCAAAGCTTCGCCAGGCGCCGTTTCGCCCCGAGCCGGAGTCGCGTCTTTCGGTGCCGATCGATCTGCCGGGCTTCGTCCTCGGTCCCGCCAGCGTGCGCGCGTTCAACGCGTTCTATTATTTGCGCCATCCGAGCGCCGCGCACGCGATCACGCCCTATGCGCCGTTCTTCTATCCGCTCGATTCGATCGACAACTGGAACCGGATTTACGGAAGGCGCGGATTCGTCCAGTACCAGTGCGTGTGGCCGCTCGACGAGAGCCGCGAGGGACTCGTCGAAGTTCTCGAAGCGATTGCAAACAGCGGACGCGGCTCGTTCCTGGCCGTGCTCAAAAAGTTCGGTGCGCAGGAAGGGATGCTCTCGTTTCCGATGCCGGGTTACACGCTCGCGCTCGACTTTCCGATGACGCCCGGGCTGCTCGAATTTCTCGACCGCCTCGACGCGATGGTCGTAAAGCGCGGCGGACGCGTGTACCTGGCCAAGGACGCGCGCCTTGCGCCCGAAACGTTGCGCGCGATGTACCAGAATCTGGGCGGATGGCAGCAGATCAAGGCCTCCGCCGACCCCGACAACCGCTTCTCGTCGAGCCTCTCTCGCAGGCTCAAAATGGAACCGGCGTAGGCGCGGGGCGTGGCAATGAAGATACTGCTTCTGGGCGCGACTTCTCCGATCGCGCGGGCGCTTGCGATGCGGTTCGCGGAGCGTGGCGCGCGAATCTACGCGGCAGCGCGTGACGCGGCTGAAGCGTCGAAGATCGCCGCGGATATCGCGGTGCGCTCGGGCACCGAACCGCTCTCGGGAACCTTCGACGCGGCCGATTTCGCCTCGCATCGCGATTTCCTCGAACGCGCGGCCCGCGAACTGGGAGGACTCGACGGCGTAATCCTCTGCTTCGGAACGCTCGGCGACGAAGCGCGCGCGCAGACCGATCCGGACGAGGCGCTCTCGATCGTAAACCAGAATTACACAGGCGCGGTCTCGATGCTGACGCTTGCGGCGCGCTATCTCGAGGAGCAGGGCCGAGGTTTCATGATCGTGCTCGGCTCCGTCGCCGGCGAGCGCGGGCGCGCGCGCAACTACGTTTATGGCTCGGCCAAGGGCGCGCTGCATCTCTTCACCCAGGGACTGCGCGCGAGGCTCTCACGCAAGGGCGTACAGGTAATGACCGTTGTGCTTGGAACCGTCGATACGCGCATGACGTGGGGACGCGAGGGCACGCTGTTAACCGCAGCGCCGCAGAAGGCCGCCGATCTGATCTTCCGCGCGTGGGAAAAGAAACGCGAGGTTGTTTACGTGCCGTGGTTCTGGCGGCCGATCATGTGCGTGATAAAGATAGTGCCTGAACGGCTGTTCAAGCGCACCAATTTCTGAATCAGGCGTCCTCAATTACGGTTCGTACAAGTCCGCTCGGCTGGAATCCTCGTCCCGCGAACAGGCTTTGAGGACATCCACGGGGCACAAAATCAATTCTCCAGATAGTACTGGATAGTCGAAACCAGCCGCACTGTTTTGTCGATAGACGATTGCTCCGTCATCGGGTTACGCGAATCGGCGGAGTCGCGGCCCGTTATCTCGAACACGCCCTGGTTGGCGCGGCGAATCGGGCCGAGCCTGCTCTTCGAGTCCCGCGCGAACTGGTCGGCAACCGCGCGGGCGCTTTTGGTCGCCTCCGCCAGTATCGCGGGCCGAATGGAATCGAGCTTCGTATAGAAATAAGCGGGATTCGCGTTCGCGCCCTGCGATTCGAGGCTCAACACCACGCCCTGGCGGATCAGTTCGCCCGTCAACTGGCTCGCCTGCTGAACCTGCTCGACGCGGGTCGAGCGAATCCGGATGCCGCCGGTCACGAGATAGCGGCCCGCAGTGCGGATCTGCTCGCCTCCCCACGACGATCGGTCCGTCACCCGAGTCGGAATCGGCTCGATCTCCGAGGCTGGGAATCCGTGCGCGAGCGCGAACGCGTAAACCAGCTTGCGGTCGCTTTCGATTTGCTCGTTGGCCTTGCTTACGTCGTCGCCGGTCGCGGAGTAGGCGATACTCCACACCGCGACGTCGGCCCTGACCGGGCGCTCGACGAGACCGCGCACCGTCACGTAGCGCTCCTGGACTCTCGCGCGATAAAACCCGTTGCCTATCAGGAATCCGCCGACGGCGAGTCCCACCGCGATCGATATTCCCAGCGCCAGCGCGCGTCCAATTCCCGATCCGTTGGAATCCATCGAGCCCCTCCTTCGCGGTTGCCGGCGGTCACCCTATCATCTTCGCTCGCGACAAAAGAAAACCCGGAAGGAACTGGTCCTTCCGGGTTGATTGTGCGGTTATCGGTATCGGGACGTTTCTAGCTGACCG
>JAKAVX010000508.1 GCA_021827465.1 Deltaproteobacteria bacterium
TGGCCTTCGGCGCATGCGCTTCGACCGGCGGATTTTACGATAACTATGCCACCATTCCGGGTATCGACAGGATTGTTCCCGTGGACGTGTACGTTCCGGGATGCCCGCCGCGGCCGGAAGCGGTGCTCGACGCACTGATGGCTCTGCAGCGCAAGATCCAGGGGCAGAAGCAGAAGCTCCTCGGCCTCAGCACGAAGCATCAGGCCGCCTGAGCGGCGCGCAATCTGGAAGCGACTCGAATGGAACGCATACTCACGCGCTGGTTGGATATCCCTGAGCTGCATCGGCTCGAAGTCTACGAGGCCAACGGCGGCTACCAGGCGCTGCGCAAGGCCCTGTTCGAGATGAAGCCCGAGGACTTGATCAACGAGGTCAAGAACTCGAACTTGCGCGGACGCGGCGGCGCCGCGTTTCCCACCGGCACCAAGTGGAGCTTCATCCCGAAGGAATCGAAGAAGCCGGTCTATCTGCTGTGCAACGCCGACGAGAGCGAGCCGGGCACGTTTGCCAATCGCTATCAGCTTGAAAAGGATCCGCATCAGGTCCTCGAAGGAATTCTGATCGCGTGCCGGGCGGTCAACGCGCATGTCGCGTACATGTACTTCCGCGGCGAGTTCACCGTGCAGAAGCGCGTCGTCGAAGCGGCAATCGCCGAGGCGCGCGCCAAGGGGTACATCGGCAAAGACATCATGGGCTCGGGCTTCGAGGTCGAGATCTATACGCATCGCGGCGCAGGGGCGTACATCTGCGGCGAGGAATCGGGATTGCTGGAATCGCTCGAGGGCAAGCGCGCCTATCCGCGCAACCGTCCTCCGTTCCCCGCGATCTCGGGCGCGTTCGCGTCGCCGACCGTCGTCAACAACGTCGAGACGCTGTCGAATGTTCCGTGGATCATCAAGAAGGGTGCGGATTGGTACAAATCGATCGGTCCCGAAAAAAGCCCGGGGCCGAAGCTCTTCTGCCTCTCCGGGCACGTTAACAAGCCGGGGCTGTACGAGTTGCCGATGGGCTTTGCGCTGAAGGATCTGATCTACGATATCGGCGGCGGAATTCTCGGGGGCAAAGCGCTCAAGGCGGTAATTCCCGGCGGAGCGTCGTTTCCGCCGTTCACGGCCGAAGAGGCGGTCAAGGTCGCGATGGATTTCGATTCCGTGCGCGCCGCCGGTTCGCTGATGGGAACGGCGGGTGTGATGGTGATGCACGAGGACACGTGCATGGTCGATGTGCTGCGCACAGTCGCGCACTTTTTCCATCACGAGTCGTGCGGCCAGTGCACGCCGTGCCGCGAAGGATGCGGCTGGATCGAGAAGGTGCTGATCGACATGGAGGCGGGACGCGGCAAGCTTTCGGACCTCGACCTGCTGGTCAACGTTTCGAGCAACATGGAGGGCAACACGATCTGCGTGCTGGCTGACTCGCTCGCGATGCCGACCAAGGGAATCATCAAGAAGTGGCGCCCGGAATTCGAAGAGCACATCCGGCTCGGGCGCTGCCCGTTTCGCGACCGCGACGGCCATCTCGCGCCACCGGCACATTTGGCGTATGCCGATGCGTCGCACGCCTAGATCGCATGAACGCTCACGGAGACCGGAGTTTGCAAGGATAGCGCGCCGATGCCGAAGCTCACCATCGATGGCAAGGAAGTTGAAGTCGCCGACGGCCTCAACCTGATTCAGGCGGCTGATCAGGCGGGAATCGAGATCCCGCACTACTGCTATCATCCGGGGTTGACCGTGGTCGGCAATTGCCGGATGTGTCTGGTCGAAATCGAAAAGGCGCCCAAGCTTCAGATCGCCTGTAACACACGCGTTGCGGACGGGATGGTGGTGCATACGAAGAGCGAGCGCACCAAAATCGCGCAGAAGGCGGTGCTGGAATTTCTGCTAATCAACCATCCGATCGATTGTCCCGTGTGCGATCAGGCCGGCGAGTGCAAGCTGCAGGACTATTACATGGATTACGACCTGCAGGAGTCGCGCTTCCCGCTCGGTAAGAAGAACAAAAAGGGCAAGGCGATCGATATCGGCTCCGACGTGATGCTCGATCAGGAGCGCTGTATCCTGTGCGCGCGCTGCACGCGGTTCTTCGATGAAGTCACGAAGACGAGCGAGCTTGCGATTTTTGAGCGCGGCGATCAGTGCCGGATCGAGCACTGGCCCGATCGTCCGATCAACAACAAGTATGCCGGCAACGTCGTCGATATCTGCCCGGTCGGTGCGCTGACCGAAAAGGACTTCCGCTTCCGGATGCGCGTGTGGTACCTGCATCGCACGCCGAGTGTATGCGGCGGATGCGAGCGCGGATGCGCGATCGATATTTACCATCATCGCGGCCGCATCTACCGCTTCACGCCGCGTCAGAATCCCGAGGTGAATAGCTATTGGATGTGCGACGAGGGCCGTCACGGATTTCCCGCGCTGCAGAGCGAGAGCAGGCTAACGACGCCGCTGTGTCAATCGCGCGACCGGATGGTTGCGGAAAGTTGGGATGAGGCGATCCGCCGCGCGGCGGCGCGAATCACGGAGCTCGGCCGGCAATTCGGCGCCAATGCGATCGGCGCCGTGATCGGCGCGCAGGCGACCAACGAGGAAGCTTTTGCGCTGAAAAAGCTCTTCAAGGATACGATCGGATCGGACCGGCTCGCGACACTTAGCTGGTCGCCGCCGGGCGCGAGTCCCGACGACAATCTGTTGATCCGCGGCAACAAGAATCCGAATACGCGCGGGCTGGCCGCGTTGGGGCTTCCGGCCGACGGGATCGACGCGCTGGGCAACGCAGTTGCGGCGGGCGAGCTCAAGATGCTGATCGCGATGCGCGCCGACCTCGTGAAGGTGCTCGGCGAAGCGGAATTTATGCGGCGCTTCGGCGCGCTTGATTACCTACTCGTGCTCGACACCGACGCGAACGAGATCGGGCAGATGGCAAACCAGCTCTGGCCGATCGGCGCCTATCCGGAAATCGACGGCAGCTTCACCAACTTCAAGGGCCGCGTTCAGAAGATCGCCGCCGCATTTCCGCCTCCGGGTCAGGCGCTATCGGGAATCGAAGCGCTGGCGCGGCTCGGCCACGCGCTCGACGGTGTCGAGCGGCCAAAGTCGGCAGAGGCGGTTTTTTCCGCGATGGCGTCCGAGGAAGCGGCGTTCGCCGGATTGAGCTTCGCCGAACTCGGGCCGCACGGCCGCGATCTCGCGCAAGCGTAACGGCGCGAGCCGTGCGCGATCGCGCGCGATCCTATCCGCGACACCCGAAACGCATCTGCGATGTGCCGGCCTTGATTCGGTCAAGCCGCGCGCGCACCTTCTGGGTCAGCGGCAAATCCGGAAACGCCTTGATGAACTCA
>JAKAVX010000509.1 GCA_021827465.1 Deltaproteobacteria bacterium
CGTGTCTGAGTCGGTGTTAGCGCCGGTGCAAAACTGACCCAGGGTCGCCGATTGAAAATTGACCCACCCCGGCGTGGGGTACTCCGAACAGGAGGACCCCATGCTGGTGGCGGAGGAAGCGGTGGAGATCCGGGTCTTGAGACGGCAGGGCAAGAGCATCCGCGAGATCGCGCGAATGCTCGACGTGTCGCGCAACACGGTTCGGCGCTATCTGCGGACGGAAGGATTGCCGCGCTACGAGCGTGAAGCGCGGCCGAGCAAGCTCGACCGGTACAAGAACTACCTCGATGAAAGGGTGAAGAGCGCCGCGCCGGAATGGATTCCGGCGACGGTGCTGCTGCGCGAGTTGAGGGCGCTCGGCTATCAGGGCGGTTACAGCATCCTCAAGGATTATCTCGCAACGTTGCGACCGGTAGCGACGCCGGAGCCGGTGATTCGCTTCGAGACCGATCCCGGGCGCCAGATGCAGGCCGACTTCGCGACCATCCGGCGCGGGCGCGACCGGCTCGCGGTGTTCATCGCGACACTCGGTTGGAGCCGCGCGACCTACGTCGAGTTCGTGACCGATGAACGGCTGGAGACCGTGCTGCGTTGCCACGAAAGCGCCTTCTACTTCTTCGGCGGGATCCCGCGCGAAGTGCTTTACGACAACATGCGCACGGTGGTGACCGATCGCGATCAGTACGGGCCGGGGCTGCATCGCTACAACCGCACCTTCCTCGACTTCGCCCATCACTACGGCTTCCTGCCGCGGCTGTGCCGGCCCTATCGGGCCAAGACCAAGGGCAAGGTCGAACGCTTCATCGGTTACCTGCGCGGGAGCTTTTACATTCCGCTGGCGAGCCAGCTACGCGCCGACGGGCTCAAGGTTGATCGCGATACCGCCAATGCGCGAGCCGGAACCTGGCTGCGCGAAGTCGCCAACGCCCGCGTGCACGGGACCACCGGCGAGGTTCCGTTGGTCCGTCTCGAGCTGGAGCGCGAGCGGCTGCAGTCGATGCCGGCGCTGTGGCCGGGACTTATTAAGCCCACGCCCTCGAAAGCTCCAGCACCGACCCCGCTCGGTTATCAGCATTCGCTGCGCGTATACGACGACCTGATCGCGGCGGAGGCCGGATGATGAACGTCCAGCATCAGCGCGTGGTCGAGATGTGCAATGAACTCCGCCTCGGCGGCATCGCCGCCCAGTACACCGCGCTGGCCCAGAAAGCCGCCGAGAAACGGACTTCCTTCACCGACTTCGTCGAGGAACTGCTCAGCGCCGAGCGCGAATCGCGCCGCGCGCGGGCGCGCGAGATGTTCGCGCGCATCGCCTGCTTCCCGGCGATCAAGACGCTCGACCAGTACGACTTCAACTTCGCCACCGGCGCGCCGCGCAAGCAGATCATGGAGCTGGCGAGCCTGGCCTTCATCGAGCGCACCGAGAACGTGGTCTTCCTCGGACCCAGTGGCGTGGGCAAGACCCATCTGGCGATGGCGCTCGGCTATCTCGCCACGCAGAAGGGCTACAGGACCCGCTTCTTCAGCGCGGCGGATCTGGTGCTGATGCTCGAAGCGGCTCAGCGTCAGGGCCGCTACCGACAGGTGATGCATCGGGCGGTCAACGCTTACAAGCTTCTGATCATCGACGAGATCGGCTACCTGCCGATGAGCCGCGAGCAGGCCAACCTGTTCTTCCAAGTGGTCGCCCAGCGCTACGAGAAGGGCTCGATGGTCCTGACCTCGAACCTGACCTTCGGCAGTTGGGACTCAGCCTTCGCCGGCGATGGAGTGCTCACGGTGGCGATGCTCGATCGCATCCTCCATCACTCGACCATCGTCAACATCAACGGCGAGAGCTTCCGGCTCAAGGACAAGCGCAGGGCCGGCGTGCTCGGCGCGCCGGTGAAGAGCGCAAAGCGCTAAGCTTCAGACTTCGGCATCGGCGCAGCAGCGCTTGTACTTGCGTCCGCTGCCGCACGGACACGGATCGTTGCGTCCTACTCTTAGCGCGCGCGGCCGAATCGCGGCCTGCCGCAACGCGGCGCTCCGCTCGCGCCATTGCTTGCGCCAGTAACGGCTGATCGCGATCACCGAAGACTCCAGAGCGTCGAATGCGGCTTGCTCGGCACCGTCCGGATCGCTGTCCGCCTCGAGCAGCCGCCAGCCCTCTTCGGTGCCCAGCGTTACGATGGGCCTCAGCAGCGCGTGATGCTCGGGATCGACGAGCAGCAGTTGCCATGCCTGCGCGGCCAGGCTCACTCCCGCCATAAAGCCCCAGCACCAATCATCGGCGATCCGATAGGTCGTGCCCTCAACCTCGCGCTCCCACAGAATCGGCGCGAACTCCGGAGGCTCCTCGAACAAGAGACTGAGCGTGTTGAAGCGGCGCATGATCAGGCCAATCACACGCTGCGCTTGTGCCGACGATTCGAACTTCGGCTCCTCCTCGCCGCCCCAGATGGTCCTGAGCCACACGCTCGGCGGAACCACCTCCGGTCCTATCACCAGCGAGGTCAAAAACCCGTCCAGTTCGACGATGCTCATGCTCTCCTCAGGGGTCGCATCCGACATCAAGAACTCGTCGAGTTCTGCGATCTCCTGATCGGAGAGTGGTTCATTCAAAGCAATCATCGATCTGATCCTTCGTTCTGGACAGACTCTCCACTTCACTCCCATGTCGCAAGACGTCCGCACGCGCCCTGTCCACAACCATCGCGCAGCGGTTCAACAGAGCGGCGAGGAGGGCCGCCCTCCTCGCGCTCCACCCCAGAAGCCCCGCCCACCGGGTGGATCAGTTTTACTTCGGCGAACTCGCGGAAAAGTGGGTCAGAATTAAATCGGCGTTGACATCGGTCTGCCGTCAGCGTCCAGAGCCTTGTGGCGGAACCAGGTCGAGAACATCGAGGTCAAGGATCCGATCATCCGAAATGGCTGAGAACCGTCGTCTGGGTTCACCTCCTCGCGAGGCTGCCACCGAAATTCGATCCCCTGCAAAACCTCTCCCTTCATCAGCGGTAACGAATCTTGCTCTTCCCAGCTTCCAAAATTGCGTAAAAAATCGAAGATCTTCTGGTCGGTCTTGTCGGTAATGAGGCTATCGCCTGTATATATCTCGAGGGCCGTGATAGTGACTTTGTACTGTCGGCTCACCCCATCCGATGACACACCACCGGGACCTGCCGGGTCCGTCCTTAGGACAATTCGGAGAGGCGGGGAGGTGGCGACTGTGAAGTCTCCAATAGCAGCGCTACAGTTCATTTTGAGCGCTTCACCAAACGAGATTTTCGCGGCACCGTCCCTGTGAGGTATTCGCGATGCGGGAATGAGTGTCCAGTGATTCCAGCGCACCCAGAAAACG
>JAKAVX010000510.1 GCA_021827465.1 Deltaproteobacteria bacterium
CTCGTTGGTGACCCTTGCCGGAAAGTAGCGCGCAAAGAAATCCATCGCGCGCTTCATGTCCCTGACCGCGATCGACACGTGATCGAAATGCGCCAGACGGTCCGCAGCCGGCTCGGCCTTGGGGTCGTCGAAGTGCGGGACTTCCCAGAACTGGATCAGCACGCCGAAGGCCGAACGCGGCGAGATGAAGGCGGTCCGGGAGCCGTCGGGAAAAGACTGCTCATCAACCACCCGCACGCCGTCCTTCTTCAATGCTTCAAGGAGCGGTCCGAGCTTGTCGACCTCGACCGACAGATGATGCATCCCTTCGCCGCGCCGCTCGATGAATTTGGACACGAAGCCGGGATGTCCGGGCGGATCCTCGATCGTCTCGATTGCGAAACCGCCGAGCCAGAAGTCCTGCCAGTAGAAGCTCCCGCTGACCTGCTCCTCCGCGCGCTTTTCGTTCCTGATCTGTATCGGAAAATAGGTCTTGAAAAAGTCATAGGCGCGGTCGATCGAACGGACCGCGATCGACACATGGTCGAACTTCATGTTCACGCCTTCGATCATTGCTTCGAATGCTTCCTCCCCTTCCTTCGGGATTCCGGGTGCCCGGCGAAACCCACGGTCCTGCGCGCTGGAGCTGACCGGAGCAAACGCTGGGTTGAGAGAAAAACATTTTTCGCGCCCCGCGTCGATATCCGGCTCTTCGCGGCCGGCGCCGGGGCCGTGCTGATTTTATCCGATCGGGCTGAAGCGCCTTAACAGCCGGACGACGTTCCGGAGGATTAGCGGCCAGCCGTTTTTGATCTTGCCCGCGTAGATTCCGACCGACTGGCCGGCGCGCGAAAGACCGGGAACGTTAAAGAAACTCCAGGCGCGCGTCGAGCGACTTGTCCTTCGTCTCGACCACGATATAACCGCCGCCCTTGAACGGACCCGCGTTGAGCACCACGGTCGGCCCTATCGTGTCGGTCGCGGCCGACTCATGGATATGGCCCGAGATGCATACGTCGGGCTCGACCTCTTCGATAAACTTGCGCGCGGCGGGAGAGCCGACCGGCTTTCCGCTGACGATACGGTCGCACTTCGTGTCGTAGGGCGGCGTATGGCAGATCATCAGCAGCGGGCGCACCCCGCGGACCTGATCGTATCCGCGCCTGAGCGTCTCGGCGATTTCCTCCTCGGTGAACTCGCTCGGAGTCCGAAACGGAGTGATATTCGACCCGCCGCATCCGAAAATTCCGATGCCATCGAGCACGATACCCTTGCCGTGCAGCGAGATTCCCTGCTCTTCGAGAAACGGGAACACTTCCGCCTGGTCGAGATTTCCCGCGAGCGCCAGCACCCTGGGACACGCGCGCCGCACGTCCTCGATAACCTTGCGCGCGTCGTCCGCGCCGCCAAAGTTGGTCAGGTCGCCCGACACGATTATGAGATCGGTATCGCCGAGCACCTCGCCCATCCGGGCGAGATTGCGCGTCGCCATATGGACATCGCCGAATGAGACAATCTTCATGAACTGACTCCCGCGTCGCGTTCGACGGGCATGATTCGCTATTTATATTGCCGCGCCACGATGGAAAAGAAACCTGCTTCGAGGATCGCAACGGCTGACAAGTTCGCCTTCGTGCTGGTGCGGCCCAAATCCGCCGGCAATATCGGCTCGGCCGCCCGCGCGCTCGCCAACATGGGCTTCGCCGAGCTCCGCGTGGTCGCACCCGCCGCCTCGCCCGCCGCGCAAGAAGCGCTCGCGATGGCGGTGCATGGGCGCGAAGTGCTCGAACGCGCCCGGGTCTTTCCGAGCCTTTCAGAGGCGCTCGAAGATTGCACGCTAAGCGTCGGCACAACCTGCCGCTCGGGCCTTTATCGCTCGTCGGTGCGGCCGCTTCGCGAAAGCATTGCCGAACTGCTCGCGCTCTCGGCCTCGAATCGAATCGCATTCGTCTTCGGGCCCGAGGACACCGGCCTTACCAACCGCGAAATCAAGTTCTGCCAGCATCTGGTGACGATTCAGACCGGACCAAATTACCCCTCGCTCAACCTGTCGCAGGCCGTGCTCGTGGTCGCGTACGAATTGATGATGATGGCGATGCGCGAGAGCACGATCTCGCCGACGGCGGCGCCGGAACTCGCGCCGGTCGCCGACGTTGACGCGATGCTCGAGCGGATGAAGGATGCGCTTTTGGCGATCGGGTTCCTGCCCGAGAACAACCCCGAGCACATCATGTTCGCGCTGCGCGGCATTTTCGGGCGAAGCGGTCTCAGCCGGCGCGAAGTGGATATCCTGAGCGGTATCGCAAGCCAGACTCGATGGGCCGCCGAGGGCGGCTATCGCACGCTGCGCTCCAAGCGTCGAAGCGGCCGCAAGCTCAAATAGATTCTCTTGCCGCCTCGAGGCGAAACCGTCGAAGGGCCGCACAGTCTTTCTCTACGTTGGACTATGGCGGTCAATTGGGCGGTTCAACGCATTTGACAGACTTATTTTAAACAACTACAAGCTGTCCATCCTTGCTTGCAGGGAAAACTGAGTTTCGAAGGGGCATTGATTCTCATGAAACCAGTAAAGCTCATGTTGCTGTCCGTGGTCTGCGCAACTCTTGCTGTCGCATCGGGGGCGACCGCCAATGCATCTGGGCCGACGATTGCGGGGATGAGCAATTTTTCAGGAGTTGGGGCTGGAGCGGAGGCCTTAACCGCGTGCAAATTGACCACGAGCCCGTTTTACTGCGCCGATGGCGACAAGGAGGGCGCGCCGGACTGCACGTGCACAGAATACAGCGGAACGATGAAGGGAATCGGCGTTGGCGTCGGCACCATGACGCTCGACCTCGTCGAGGATGAGAGTAATCTTCCCGGCTCTTTCATCACGGTTCCGGCACCGGGCAGCGCTCTTGTTTGCTACGCGGTGACCGGCGTCGGACTGATGCAGGCGAAGACCCAGCTTCCGATTCTGCTCTTCGCCGTCGGCGGATATCTGTGCCCGGTTCCGGGTTCGCTCGCGCCATCGAGTCTCAGCGGGTCTTTCGACATCATCAATCCCGAACTCGGAGCCCAGACTCCTCCGGTTCCGAGCCAGTTTCCCAATGCCTCCGGCTCCGGCGCGATGGCGGCCCAGTTTTCCTCAACCGGGAGCATAAGCTTCATCCTGAACGGCGAGTTGAAGAAGTAGGCGACAAGATACAGCCTCGCAGCGGCGGGATCGGCGGCTGAGGCCTCCGATCCCGTTTTTTTTCGCCGGCCTCCGAACACCGAATCGTCCTCTCTGCTCCGGCCGGGCGCGCCTGCTAAACTTCTTCTCTGATCGGAGCGCATGAGCCGTGGGAGAAGTAAGCGCGATTCAGGAGA
>JAKAVX010000511.1 GCA_021827465.1 Deltaproteobacteria bacterium
TCAAATTACAAATCTCTTCTATCGACAGCGGATGCTCTGGAATTAGGATGATATCCGCTCCGCCGGCCATACCTCCTCGAAGTGCAATCCAACCAGTACTTCTCCCCATGACTTCGATGATGTGGATCATATCGTGGGATTCCGCCGTGGAATGGAGCCGGTCAACGGCTTCGGTCACGACGGTATAAGCGGTCGTAAACCCGATGGTCGTGTCTGTCCCGCAAAGATCGTTATCGATCGTCTTTGGCACACCGACAACCTGCAGGTTGAATTTAGCAAATGCCGCTTGCGCGACACCTAATGTATCCTCTCCGCCGATCGCAATTAGTCCATTGAGGCCGAGTTCATCAAAATTACGCCGAAGATCTTCCAGGCCGTTTTCCTGGCTCAGTGGATTCGTCCGCGAAGAATAAAGAATGGTGCCGCCTTTTGTGAGAATGCCCGAAACAGTGACAGGAGTCAGCTCCATTACTCGCTCTTCGATGGGCATGTTTTTATTGACAAGCCCCTTCCACCCGTACTTGATGCCCAAAAAGCGGTCTTCGTATCTTTTGCTGCCATACTTCACTATTGCCCGAATTGCGGCGTTGAGTCCTGGACAATCTCCGCCGCCCGTGAGTACACCAATGTTCATAGTTGCTTCCTTCTTTGATACAGATTGTTGCCTGTCGCGTAAGAACAATACAGACACAGGGAACTAAGCCAGCGAGAACGCCTGCGAGCGAGAACGTTTAGCCGGTGATATAAGGTCAAGCCCTCCCCATCTTAATCCGCTCGGCTGCTCAACCGGCGAGCGAGCAACCGACGGATTGCAAGACGGAGTTTCTTGGCCTCCGCGGCCAGCTCGGCCCAGCACTACCTGCATATTTGGCCGGCCGGGGTCCTGACTTGAGCCTGCCCGATCATAACAAAAAGCTGGCGAGTCTGGGTATGGTGCTCAAAAACGCGCCGCAGTAAGTTTTTGCCGAGGCAAGTGGTGACCGTACTGCAATGCGAATCTGGTGGCTCTGCAGCGCCAAGTGCACGACGAACCCATTGAAGAAAGGAAGATATGATCAGGACGAGCGAAAAACGCTCTCACGGCCTACGACAGCCCGCGGTGTTTACGTACGCTTTCCGCCCCTTGTTCCTTGCCGCCGGAAGCTGGGCGATGGTGGATATCGCTCTGTGGCTCGCCATGGTCTTCGGCTATTTGAAGTTGCCGACTCATTTCGAGCCAATGGCATGGCATATCCACGAAATGCTCTTCGGCTTTGTGATGGCGGCGATCGGAGGATTTCTCCTCACGGCAATTCCGAACTGGACCGGTCGGCTGCCGGTGCAAGGGTTTCCCCTTGCTCTACTTACTGGTTTTTGGCTGCTCGGTCGCATTACCTGTCTGATTTCGGCCCGTTTTCCCGCATGGCTGATGTTGGCCGGCGATTTGTCCTTCCCGGTCATGCTCCTCGTGTTAGCCGCCCGCGAAATCATCGCTGGCCGAAGCTGGCGCAATCTTCCGATGCCCGTGCTCCTGGCGGTTTTCGTCGCTGCTGAGTTGCTTATGGACCTCGACTCTTTAAACGCACCCGTACCAGGTGGTCTTGGCTGGCGCCTCGGACTGGCGGTGCCGATTTTGCTGATCTCAGTGATAGGAGGGCGCATCATCCCGAACTTCACGCGCAACTGGCTGCTCAAACGCCGAAGTGCGCCTTTGCCGTCCGCTCACGACACCGTTGACGCTGTAGCGGTCGGCCTGCTTTGCGCGGGTTTTACGATTTGGGCTGTGTTTCCCAATTTCCGTTCGACAGGCGTGATTCTAGTCCTCGCAGCCGTATTCAACGCGAAGCGGCTTGCCCGCTGGTGTGGGGGCTCGACATGGGCGGAACCGCTGCTGTTCATTTTGCACGTTGGCTACGCCTGGGTGGTGACCGGAACCGGGCTCCTCGGGTTTTCGATCCTTTACGCCGGCATCCCGATGCCTTCGGCCGTCCACGCACTGACGGCAGGCGCCATCGGCACCATGATAATTGGGGTGATGCCCCGAGTTACGCTCGGACATACGGGGCGCGACTTAACCGCAAACCGGGCAACAGTTGCTATCTTTCTCCTGATCAACGCCGCTGCGCTCAGCCGGGTCGCTGCATCTTGGGACACCGGCCACATGCTGATTCTCTTGATCTTGTCCGCCGCGTTCTGGATTGCAGCATTCGGTTTATTCGAGATCGTGTACGGCCCGATGCTTTTAGTACAGCGGCCAGCACGCTCCAGCCTCGTTTCCGTGAGCCAAAGTTCTACACGATCAGAGCGTTGACCGCGGTCGTTGTGAGTTAAGCGGGCTGCTAGCCGCGAAACTACAGGAGGCGTCGGTGGCATGGGAGCTAAGCGAGCCAATGGACAGAGAGACCCCCTCACCGGACACATTCACGGGTAAACGTCCAAATAAACTCGGGAGATGCCGAGTTAATGTCCGCCGCGTCATCCGTTTCTACTGCGCGCGCGCAGCAGGCCGATAACAGATTTGATTCGCTGAGGGTCGGAGCCGGGATCGAGCTCTGAGCCGGTTGTGTAAAGCCATCCGGTGGGCATCGCGCAACTCGCGTCGAACGCACAAAAGTCCGCCGCGGATAGTATTACCACGTCGGCCGGAGCCGCCGCCCCGATCGGGACTAGCGTCATACCGAAAAATTCAGCGAGGCTCTCGATCCTTCCATCGACGGCGGGTTCCGTTCCCAAAAGAAGAAGCAAGTCAGGCTCTTCGGCGCCCAGAAACCGGATGACCTCGATCAGCGCGTCGTTCGCCCAGTCAGTCGCTTGCGGCACGCCAAGCTGCGCGGCCAAGCTCAGCGCGTCAGGAAGAACGATGGCAATGCCCGCGCGCTCCGCGAGGACCGGCCTGAGCCGCCGCATCGCATCCCGCACCACCACGAGGTTGGACGCCTCAGCGAGCGACGCCGGCTCGGGCAACGACGCGAGCCGCGTTCTCGCCAGCACCGCTCCGCGCGCGTTGGTAAGGCCGAACTCCGGAGAGGCAGCCAGCCAACTGGCGATCGCGGGTAGCGTTCCCTCCGCGCCCAGCGCTACCGCGTCGAGGTCGTAAAGCCGCTGCGCGTTGCGGTGTAGACGCGCCTGTGCCTCGGCATCGCTAAGCCGCTGCTCGTCCGTGACCTGCTCGAGACGTGCGGCGTGGCGCTCGAGGAGCGGCACGATCGCGGGCTCGGCGTGATCGCGCGACGGCGATGCTCGGCGTAGTCTGGCTCGACTCACATGCGCTCCCCAGGCGGATTCACATCCTGATCAGCGGCGTCTCGCGGACCCCGTCCGGCCAACTGCCGAAGTGCGCCAGCGCCTCCG